>JAYRVB010000403.1:0-6070 GCA_041918775.1 Chitinophagales bacterium | reverse complement strand
ATCGTGAATAAATATGGCGACTTCTGTGATGCCATGATACCCGGCATTGGTTCCGGTGGTCTCAATATCGACAATGGCATACATGCTGTAAATCTAATATGACTTCAGGAGATCTTGCGCGCACAGTGCCCACCGCTCGATGTTGATAGTCCTGTCAACAGACTGTTTCAGCGCTTTCCAAAATTCTTCACTTTATTGAAATTGCGCTGATGTTCGGGAAACGAACAATTCTGCATATTCTACGGGAATGGTTTGGTGAGGCCGCTAATAAGGATGTATCTTCGTTGCATGCGAGCTTTGGTGCGTGGACTTAAATTATTGTATACCATTTATACAGCGGTGATCTTTATTTTGTTGTTGCTGATCACCTTCCCGTTTTTTATGCTCTTGTCGTTGTTTGGTGACAGAGCCCTGCTGCCCATGTTGTGGTTGTGCAGGTTCATCGCACTGGGATTAATGTGCTTTTGCGGCATCATCTACCGGTTTCACCGGAACCCGAAATATGTGCGCGGCGAACCGTATGTGATCATTGCCAACCACAGGTCAAACCTGGATGCCCCGGTGGCAGCCATATCCTGTAAAGGCAGGGTGCGATACTTAGCGAAGAAAGAACTGTTGAAAGTGCCGGTAATGGGCCAGATATTTAAAGTGATGTCGGTATATGTAGATCGCTCCAGTCCTCAGGATCGCCGAGCCAGTGTAGAAAAATTGAAGCAATACATTTTGCAGGGCGATAGCATATTTCTTTTTCCGGAGGGTACACGCAATAAAACTACACAGCCCCTCATAGACTTCAAGGATGGAGCCTTTACGATCGCCATCCAGACACAAACACCGCTCATGCCAATGATCTATGTGGGGAGTGATCAACTCATGCCCAATGCAAAACCCCTCATGCGTCCCGGAATAATTGAGGTGTATCACCTGGACCCGATCCCGGTAGCCGGACTCACAGATGCCGATATCCCTGCATTAAAGCTTCGCGTGCGCACAATGATGGAGGAAACGTATATTCGCTTGCGAAATAAGTAGTGTGCGCTTAGCCGATTACTTTATTTCGACTATTATTGTCTTTTCAACGAACGATTATGCACATACAATTTTGCGGCGCAGCAGGAACGGTAACAGGCAGCAGCCATTTGCTGGTATTGGACGATGGTACGAAAGTGCTCCTGGACTGCGGACTCTATCAGGGGAATGAGCCGGAATATGCACAATTCAACGAACGCTTTTTGTTTCGTCCTTCTGAGATCGATGTGGTCATTCTTTCCCATGCGCATATTGATCATTGTGGCCGGTTGCCATACCTCGTAAAAGAAGGCTTTCGCGGAAAGATTTATGCAACGCATGCCACGCGCGATCTGGCGGCGATCATGCTATTGGATAGCGCACATATTCAGGGAAGAGAAAGCAATTTCACAAACAAGCGCCGCAAAGATGATCAGGAGGATGAACCATTATATGATGCTAAGGATGTAGCAGATACCATGGAGCTCTTTCGCTCAGTGGGTTACAATAAATGGTTCGGGGTGCATTCAGATGTAGAGGTGATTTTTAAAGATGCCGGACATATTCTGGGCAGCGCTACCGTAACATTGAAAATTCGCAGACATGGTTATCGGGATATGGTTCTTGGATTTACGGCCGACATCGGCCGACCTAACCGACCTATTCTCAGGGATCCGGTGCAAATGGATCCTTGTGACGTGCTGATCTGCGAATCTACATACGGCGATCGCTTACATGAAGAGGCGCCGGCCGAAAAGGAACATTTCCTGCGTGTGATCGAACAAACCTGTGTGGTGCAAAAGGGCAAACTCCTGATACCTGCTTTCTCCGTTGGCAGAACACAGGAGATCGTATACATGCTCGACCAGTTGGTTCGTGAAAACAGACTGCCCGATATTCCGGTGTATGTCGACTCTCCGCTTGCAGTAAATGCAACGCGTGTGTTCGAAATGCACCCTGAGTGTTTTGATAAAGACCTGCTCGCCTATATGCAGGTTGATCCCAATCCTTTTGGATTCGACAGGCTAAAGTATACAAGGTCGGTGGAGGAATCTAAAATGATCAACAATAAGAAGGGTTGTATTGTGATCGCTGCTTCCGGTATGATCAATGCGGGAAGGATAAAACATCACGTGTTCAACGGCATAGAAAATCCGGCAAACACGATCCTGATCGTTGGCTATTGTGCTGAAAATACACCGGGTGGACAATTGCGCAGTGGTGCACAGCAAATTCGCATGTTTGGTGAATATAAATCCGTCAACGCAAAAGTGGAGATCATGAGTAGCTTTTCAGCGCACGGCGATTATCGTGAAATGATCGCATTCCTGAATGCGCAAAACAAAGAGCGATTGCACAAAGTTGCTCTTGTGCACGGCGATAAAGATGCGCTCACCGGATTTAGAGACCATTTGCATGAGGCCGGATACAATGGGATCGATATTCCGCGACTCGGTGATATCATGGCATTATAAAAGAAAACGCAATACCTGCGCATGCTGATGCAGATATTGCGTTTCGATCAATGAGGGTATTGGTGCCTTACAAGATCTCCGTGATAAAGGTGACCTCTACATCTGTTTCACCTGTAACGATATTCCCGTCTTTGATGCCCGGTTGATGCTTGAGTGTTACAGTTACTGTACCATTGCCACTCACACCGGTGGTAGCCATCATATGCAATCCGATTGGGTCGCCGTTCGCATCTGTATCTTCATATACAAAGGAAATGTCGGCACCGGATACGGTGTAAAACATTTGATGATCTGCACCTTCTTCCTCTACCTCAACACTGATATCCTCAGCAGGGCTCACACTTTCATTCAGCAGATAGGTGTGCACATGAAATTCGCTGCCGGCAGCTAAGCGAATGGTATCAAATGTCGTTGGTGACGCGCCACCCGGACCATCAATATCGCGGAAGGTTACAGTGTCAATTTCGCCGCTTACTTCATTTTCGAATGTAAGCATGAGGGTTGTGATGAGTTCTTCCTCATTGGTTGTTTCCGGTATCTCCGGGTCTTTGCAGCCTGCGATCCATATAGATATACCTGCGCAAAGTATCGCAATTGCGCGCACATTTGTTGAGCTCATTTTGATGCTTTTTTACTTTAGTGAATAGGAATTTTAATTCTTAAGGTGATATTTCTGCCCATATCATCTGCGTAATACCTGAAGCGGTTCATGTAATCGCGATATGCGGCATTTAATGCATTTTCTACTTCCACACTCCAACCGATCAAACTGTGATCTGTTTGCCAGTCACCGGCAATTTCAAAAGACAGGAGACTATAAGCTGCGGGTGGAAGTACATAGTCTTCATTCAGCTCTGCGCGTTTCTGTTGGAACACGTGGGTGAATTCAGTGGTTACTTCCCAGCGCGAACATTTCCATAGTGCATTCCCGGTATAAGCGAGCGATCCGCTCAAACGATCGGCAGGCATCATGACGATCCAGGTATTTGTTTCGAGGTTTTTTGCGCGTACGCTTGATCCCTTCATCGCAACCGTTAGCGGCTCCGAGATAGAATATCTGATCGTAAAATCGCCGCCGAGTAAATTGGCATCAGATTGCCGATAATAAAAAACCGGAAACGCACCTCTGATCGTTAACTCTGCAGGTAGCACCGGCTGCAGGTATATAAAATCCTGCATGTAGTTGTTGTATATACCGGCATCAATGAACCACTTTGTGGTCTCGTGTTCAATACTCAGATTAATTTGATAACTGCGTTCCAGTCGCAAACTATCGTTGCCGTATTCCAGGGATGCCGCACCATGGTGTAAGCCTGAACTATACAGCTCGCTCACAGCAGGCGCACGCCAGGCACTTCCGGCATTTAAAAAAACAAGGGTGTGTTTTTTGTCGAAATACCGGGTGCCTATTTGTGCAGATACATTGTGAAACGTATGCTCGGGCGTATTCAGTTCATTGGCAACATAGCGGTATATTTTCATCCACTTGTAATCATAGCGCAAGCCTGCTTCAAACATCCAACGCGATAGGGTGAATTGCTGTATGGCAAAAACACCTCCGCTGTAGTTTTTGAAATTGGGAATGAACGAGGCATATTTCGTAATGTTTTGCTGGTTCATCAGGTTGAATCCCAGCTTCCCATTTCGATATTTTGTGGGGTGTTGTTCCCAACTGCCATCAATCGTGAGGGTGCCGATCTCAAAATATAAACTCGGATGATTCAATGCGGCAAGGCTATCATTCAAAGGCGCATCTGCATCATATTCACTGCGCAGATCATTTTGATAGGCAACAGTAAGCAGCAGTGTGCCGATTTGTTCATTGTGATGTTCAACAATACCTTTTAACAGGTGGTGGGTGATCGATTGATTTGGTCTGCCAATGGTATATGTAAAATTTTGACGGACCAAGGGCGTATCACTGGCAAATGCATTTTGCAGATCGGTCAGGTTGCCGATGTGTGATCCACTAAATATGCCAACATCCGACCGATATAAACTGTAATATCCCTCAAAACGCCAATCGTCTTTGTGATAGCCTATCGTTGAAGAAACACCATATGTGCCACTTGCAGTATTGGCCAGGAGATAATTGGGCGTGCGCACATTGCCCTCACGCTGTATGGAACCTTGTAATCTGAAAGCTAATGGACTTATGCGCGAAGAACGATGTTCTACCATTCCTGCCAATGCTCCGCCCAATGTATTGCTTATACCTACAGCTTGCAGATATCCTTGTGCACCTGCACTATCCGGCAACTCTGCAGGATTTACCATGATCACACCACCTATGGCATCGCTGCCATATTGCACCGCTGATGCCCCTTTGATCACCAAAAAATTATTGGCGACAAATGGATCGATCTCAGGTCCGTGTTCATTGCCCCATTGTTGACCTTCCTGTCGTACCCCGTTATTCAGGATCAGGATGCGATTGCTATGTAAACCATGAATGACCGGTTTGGATATGGAATTACCGGTTTGCAGCGTGGTAATGCCATTGATCTCTTTTAGTGCCGCACCGAGCGACTTACCGCTCAGTCGTTCGAGCGTGCGGCCTTCGAGCCTCTGCGCCTGTTGCGTACTGGTGGTATGTTCAGCATGTCCATGCACCGATACACCATTCAGGTCGATCAGATCGTGTTCGAGCGTAAATTCAATAAATGTATTTTCAGAGAGTACCACACTGTCGCTATGCGTAATAAATCCAACGCTGTTTACCTGAAGGATATAGCTTCCGGCACACATATTGGTAAAGCTGAATTTCCCGTTCACATCACATACCTGTGCATCCTGACCGGGCATCAGTACCACTGTGGCAAATGAAACCGGCGATTCGTCGTGTATATCTACAACGCGACCGCTAAGTGTAATTGAACAACCTGAATTTTGTGCCTGCACATGCGTATAAACGCATACCAGCATCATAAAAAATAAACGCATAATGAAAACAAATCGTGACCAGACACGCGTAGTGTCTAAAAGAGGTTTGCTGTGTTACGCCATTGCAGGCGGACCACGAAGGGATAAGCAGAAGACCTCCGGCACATGCGGCGCTGTTGAGGGCAGCAAATGAACTTGTGCGAGTTGCACAGAAACAACTTCCGGAATGCCCATCGTATTGCTAAACATGACCACAGATACATCCACATCGCATAAAGCGCAATACTTTGCTTCATGGATATGTGGTAATCGATGATCGGGCTTGCAACAGCTATTTTCGTAGTAATGATGTGTTTCCTCGTGTGCAAATGAATAGTGGATCACGTGTTGCCCGCCACCCACAATGCTCAGCATCCCCAGCACAAGCCAGGCAGCCACAGCAGTCAGTCGCAGACGTCTATTCATAAGGCAAAGATAGGTAAAGTTAGTGGTGTCCCAATAGCTATCGGGACACCACCGCACTCCCGATAACCATCGCCCCCCTTAACACCCCTTAACCCCATTTAACGCCTAAACTCCCGAAGGGTTTTATCTTTGCAGGCTTAAACGACCAGACATGAGAAAATCAGCGTTATGGCTCCTCGCAGGATTACCCTTATTTTTTACTGCTTGTGGAGACTCAAAAAAAGAAACAAAAGAAGCTT
>JAYRVB010000402.1:0-7204 GCA_041918775.1 Chitinophagales bacterium | reverse complement strand
ACCTGATACTAAACTAAAGTTTCACAAACTTAAGCACATACTCCTCCTGCCGTTGACTCATGCGCATGTAGTAAATGCCATGTGGCAGTGTAGAAACATCGATAGTATAATTACCGATGGGGGGATCAAAGGGGAGTGCTGTCGACAATAAACTCTGTCCCAAAGTATTGAATACATCAATATCGATCTCGCGATCGCGGGTACTGGTTACTTCCAGATAAATATATTGTGTTACGGGATTTGGATATAATTCGGTGATCACCAATTCGCCTTCATTTGCCACTGCACATTTAAACTTGCCGAGTACACGATAGTATTCTTCGGTGCTTAAGGCATTACACAGGATTGACTTCATGAACTTTCCACTGTATAATGCCAGTGTATCCGGACTTGCCACATCGTGGCCTGCGCCTTCGCCCATATAAAAATGATAGGGTCGATCTGCGGCGAGCAGCTGATCGGCGATCACATAACTGCCAAATAAATTCGGATATACAAATGGTTCGTAGCAAAAGAATGTTGGGCCTTCAAAAAAAGCCACAATGGAATCGCAGGTGCCATGGAACATCAAATGTGGCATATCGCGACGCGTCAACAATGCTGTATCCTCAATTCCGAGTGCTTCGGTAATTATGCCCAGTGGACTAAATTCAAAATTCGTATAATCATTAACTGCTGTATCTATACTGCCCAATTCGGCATAAAACATGTCATCAAAATCATCCTGATCGGCATATGCGGCATAGATCAATTGACGAGAGCCGGCGCTATTGCCCTCAACAAATATATAATTGGTGTCGATGTTGTATAGATCAGCTTGCGCTTTCACAAAACGGTAGGCCGCTTTCACGTCTTGCAAAGCGCGATAGGTAGCTCGCATAAGGTCTATTGTGTCGCCTCCACATCCTGTTTCTTCATCGCCATTATTCCATCCCACGCGGTAGTCAATAGAAACATATACATACCCCATTTGGGCATATATATATCCAAGTTGCGCTGCACCATCGCTTTCTTTGGATCCGCCTACCAGTCCACCTCCATGCACGAAAAACACACAGGGTTTTTTATCGAGTGGATCAACAATGGTATTGGCTGTATAAATATCCAGGTACAGGTTCTGCATATTGCCCAGATAATTTATTGCTTCGCCATACTTGACATTTTTGAGCAATTGCACATCCAATGAATCAAATACTTGTACATCGAAACGATCCATGGAGCAATAATCCTGCGCCCGGCCGATACCGGAAATCAATATAGCACATACAACACAGAGGAGCTTTCGCATAGTGCAAAGGTAGTGCATACTTTGTGCCTGAATATCAAAATAAGCTATCTTCCGGCCATTTGCTATGCTCCGGATAATCGGAAGTATAATGCAGCCCGCGCGATTCGTGCCTTATGGACGCACCCCGAGAGATCAAAAATCCAACGGTGATCAGATTGCGCAATTCGCATAGTTGGGGCGAAAGTGTGGAAGTTTCGTACAGTTTCTCTGTTTCTTCGTACAACAAATGCAAACGCGTTAACGCGCGGTCGAGGCGCTCATTACTGCGCACGATCCCCACATAATTGGTCATGATCTCCTTCAATTCCCTTACGCTTTGCGTGATCATCACCATTTCTTTCGGATCGGTGGTGCCTTCGGCATTCCAATCCGGAATATGTTCCTGAAAATCTATGCCTTCAATGCGCTCGGCGGCATCCAGGAATATGCGATTGGCAAATACCAGCGCTTCCAGGAGCGAATTACTTGCCAGTCGGTTTGCACCATGTAATCCGGTAGAGGAGCATTCGCCACATGCATATAAGTGATTTATGGAAGAGCGTCCATACACATCCGTATGTATTCCACCACACATATAATGTGCTGCAGGAACCACCGGAATATAATCTTTCAAAATATCCAGTCCTATGCTTTTACACTTTTCATAAATATTCGGAAAGTGATTCAGCAATTCATCCTTGTCGATGGGCGTGCAATCCAGATACACAAAATCCTCTCCGCGCAACTTCATTTCATTATCGATCGCTCTGGCTACGATATCTCTTGGCGCAAGTGATTCTCTGGCATCATATTTTTGCATGAAGGTAGCGCCGCTGCTATTGCGCAATACACCGCCTGCACCCCTTATCGCTTCCGTAATTAAAAAACTAGTACTCACCCCTGCCTGATATAATGAAGTAGGGTGAAATTGCACAAACTCCATATTCGACACACGCCCTTTTGCCCGATATACCATGGCCATTCCGTCGCCTGTGGCAATCAATGGATTTGTGGTGTTCTTATATACTTGTCCCGCACCACCACTTGCCATCACCGTGATCTTTGCCAACACGGTTTCTATGGTATTATTCTTTTTATCCAAAACATACACTCCGTAACAATCGATATCCGGTGTATGTCGGGTCACAATGCGACCCAAATGATGTTGTGTGATGATATCGATCACAAAGTGATGCGTAAAGAAGCTGATATTTGGCAGCGATTGCGCTTCTTCGATCAAGGTTTTTTCGATCTCTTTTCCGGTCACATCTTTGTGATGCAGTACCCGAAACTGAGAATGTCCGCCTTCCCTGCCTAACGCATACTCCCCTTCTTTGGTCTTATCGAAATCGGCGCCCCAGTGAATGATCTCGCGTACGCGTTCAGGACCTTCCTTTACCACGATCTCTACCACCTCCCGTTTGCACAAACCATCGCCGGCAATGAGGGTGTCGTTGATATGTTGCTCGTAACTATCCTTTTCAAAATCCCACACAGCGGCTATACCCCCCTGCGCATATTTCGTGTTGGTTTCTTCTTCTTCGGCCTTCGTGATGATCAACACCTTGCGATCTGGAAACCGCCGCGCCGTCTTCAACGCAAAGGTCAACCCCGCAATCCCCGACCCAATAACCAAAAAGTCAGCTTTATGCATAGTGTAAAGGTAAGGAGAATTGGAAAAGCATAAGTGGTATCCCGATAGCTATCGGGAGGTGAGTGGTGAATGGTGAATGGTGAGTGGGTCAGTGTTACATAATAAACCGGCAACGAAGTTGCCTTATAAATTATCGCATCCCAAAATCTACTTTATCAAACTAATACTTAACATCACCAAAGGCCTGCATTTCGTCTCACTACTCACTACCCACTACTCACTACCCTTCCAAAATGCCACAAACGAAGCACCTCCCACTATACCTGCTTCCTGATACTTGATACCTGATTCTTGATACCTGATACCTGATACTTGATACTTGATCCCTACTCCCTTCTTCCCTCCTTGCGATAAGCATACGTTGCCTCCAGTGCTTCGTAATAAGCTTCGCCGTATTTGCGAATGAGTGCAGATTTCACAAAACGAAATACCGGAATGCCCAGCGACTTACCATTTTTACATGCCGGTTTACAGATATCCCATTCTTCATAATTCAAGGCTTCATATTCGCCCACTTTGGAAATGCGTATTGGGTAAAGGTGACAGGAGATCGGTTTTTGCCATTTTACTTTGCCATCCAGGTATGCTTTTTCAATTCCACAGAGTGCAATACCATTTTCCCATATCGTATACACACAAGGGCCATTCTTCATCAATGGCGTTTTTAATATTCCTTCGGCGTTGGTGATCCACAAACCCTGTTTTTCTATGCCATCAATTCCTTCTTGTGTCAAATAAGGTTTCACCTTAGGATATACCTTCTCCAACATTTTCCGCTCCTCAGGTTCTACAAATGCCCCTTCATCTCCTTCCACACAACAGGCCCCCTTACACGCCTGTAAATTGCATGCAAATTTTTCATCCAAAATGTCGTCACTGACTAAGGTTTGCTGAATGATGATCATACGACAAAGGTAAAATTAATGTGGTGATTTGCTAATGCGGTGATCACTGTTGTCTGGGGAAATGTACTGATACTCTTCAAAAGTGCCGTCACGTGCAAGATCTGCACATTTTTGATCCTCACCCCCTGCCCCTCTCCTTATAATTTGATTGCATCAAATTACAAGGAGAGGGGAGAATGGTTACTTAAAGAAGTTACCATACTCCCCTCTCCTTACATTGCAACCGCAGGTTGAAATGAAAAGGAGAGGGGCCGGGGGTGAGGATCAAGCATACAGGTTTTCTGAAATAGTGTAACAATTATTTCAATAGGTAACTTTCCCCGGACACTAATGATGTGGTGATTTGCTAATGCGGTGATTTGCTGATCCCGCTTGGGCGGTATATCGCAGCGCTCCCCTGATATCTATCGAAATGCTGCCCCCAAATTCTCTACACTCCTCATTCCTCCTTTCTCCTACCTCATCCCTCCTTCCTCATCCCAAAACAAACACCGCCGGCACCTTTTCTAGTTTTGGCGATTGCTTTTTCCAGTTGGCGATTGTTTGTGTGTTTATGGATTCAGTCGGACCGGTGATGTCCATGGCGATACACAATCGTGTGGAAGGATGACAGGCGGCAATGATATCTGCAAGTAATTGATTGTTTCGATAAGGTGTTTCAATGCAGATCTGCGCTTCTCCTTTTTTTGCGCGTTGTTCCATGTGTTGGATATAATTTTTCCGCTCCGGATGTTTTACCGGGATATATCCATGAAAGGCAAACTCCTGACCATTCATCCCACTCGCCATTAATGCCAGTAATATACTTGATGGTCCGGCCAGTGGGATCACGCGTATGGATCGCTGATGACAAAGTGATACGATCACATTGCCCGGGTCTGCAATTGCGGGTAGGCCGGCTTCACTCATCAAACCCACCTCTACATCACCTTGAAAATATTGCATATATGCGGCATATGCTTCGGGAGTGGTATGTACATTCAAGGGCAAAAGGGTCGCCTCTTCAAAGGGTGTTACAAATCCGGTTTTGCGCAAATATCTACGCGCAGTGCGTTCATCCTCTACAATAAAGATGCGTAAACGGCGGGTGATCTCATGTACATAAGCTGGTATTACATGCAATGCTTCCTCATGTAATGGGGTGGGTATCAGGTAAAGCGTTGGCATGTGCTGACTATTGTAACTTTGTTGTGCAACAAATTTGCATGAATAGCGTCAAATTAAAAAGGAGCTTTTATACAAACCCCGATACCGTAGGTGTTGCGCGTGCATTATTGGGCAAGAAACTGGTTACCCGGATAGATGGAAAGCGCGCCGCAGGCATCATTTGTGAGACCGAAGCCTATTGTGGAACAGCAGATCGCGGATGCCATGCCTATGGCGGCAGATTTACCGACAGAACGCGCATCATGTATGCAGAGGGAGGCGTGTCTTATGTATATATTTGTTACGGGATACACCATTTGTTCAATGTGGTTACACATGTATCCGGCGAGCCGCATGCAGTGCTCATCAGAGCGATTGAGGTTGTGGAGGGACTGCCACATATCTATAAACGCAGGGGCCCGGATATTGCACATGCCGCTTTGGGCGCGGGTCCGGGACTCGTTACACGATGTCTGGGGTTGACAACAAAACACAACGGACTTTCGTTAGATGGAGATACGGTTTGGATAGAAGACGCCTCGGAGGTTCCTTCACAAATGGTGCTCAGCAGTGCCCGTGTCGGTATGAATTTTTCCGGTCCCTATAAAACGATTCCATGGCGATTCCGTATCCTTGACTCGCCATTTACCAGTAAAGCACGCTGATTTGCGTTTCAACAGACATATCAGGTTTGTTCTGATCGACAACGAAGAGGTAAAAGTTTCCTGGAAACCGTTTGGTTACCACAAGTTATTGCTTGCGGTGTTCGGACTGTTGCTGGATGGTATGCGTGGGTTTTGGATCGGCCTGGTAGTGGGTTTATTTTTCGACACCGAAACGCAGAATAAAACCAATGCGCAAAAGGCAAAGCAAAAACATGATTGGCGTGTAAGTTATTTAATGCTGGGTGTGTTTGTACTGCAATCGAGTGGCAGTGGCAGCAGATTATCGTTCAATCATATTCAGATCGTGCTTATTCAACATTTCGGTGAAGCCTATGCGCAAAGTCGCATTCGATTTGTGCAGGAACTCATGCGACAACGCATTCAGGTAGAACAAATTTGCGCGCATTTACGTGAGGAGGCCACCGTTGAAGAAAAGAAAAAATGTCTGCAATTTTTATTTGACCTCGGCGACACCTCCTATGCCAACACCGACAAAGTGCATCACAGCATCAATTATATCGCTGCGCGGATGGATGTACCTTTTGCCATTGTACAGGAAATTTATACAGCATTTAAAGCAAAAAGCACCCGCAAAGAATCGCACTATGAAGCTCCGCGCAATAGTGGCAATCCACACAGCACTTCTGAAGCATTGCTCTTTGGTAAACTCGGACTATCATCAAGCGCCACTTTTCAACAGGTAAAAAAAGCCTACTACAAACTCGCCAAAAAATACCACCCCGACTCCAATCCCGGCGCCACCCCACTCGAACAAAAAAAACTCGAAGCCGAACTCCGCACCATCATCGAAGCCTATGAACAGATCTGCGCATTGCGAGGTTGGTGATTTGTGGGTTGTTAGTTGGAAGTTTTTAGTATGGAAAAAATGTGTGCAGTTCGAAAAAAAAGGATTTACGTTGAGAATGAATAGATTCACACAAATTGTGTGATTTTTCTATATGATTAATATTACAACGAAATCAGATAACTGCGCAGAATATTGCTCTCAAACAAGGTCATCAATGATTGATTTGATCTGCTTTAAATATTTACCATAAACAGCTTGGAACATCCATTTCGCTAAAAAATAACAGATCGGCATCATCACGGCTACAGTGATAAGCATTATCCATATCACAGTACTGCTTGACAACAATTCTGCCACTGGTTTGCCTGAACCGCTGGCGCCTCCGGTGAGAAAGCCGCCGGCAACGGCAATGGGATACACCCAGAGACTGATCTTTTGTTGAACGCGCCACCACTGTTGAAAGCTTCGGTAATGTGTCGTCAACTCATCTTTAACGCTGACTGTAGGCCTGATCGTTTCCGGTGTCCTGCGATACAACCGCCATGTGTCCACCAATAAAATCACGTTAAAGAGTATAAGCACTACAAGTGTTAACTGCGCCACCCAAATAGCAAAATAAAACAACCAATATGCATATAAAACCGTGATAGCAATAGCCAGCACAATGCCATATAGCAGATTTTTGCGCAATCTGTTCAACGGAAGTTTGGAATGCAGATGCCGCAGATCACCCTGTTCAAGTATTTGCTCAAGCGTCTT
>JAYRVB010000401.1:0-22968 GCA_041918775.1 Chitinophagales bacterium | reverse complement strand
TTGAAGTATTTGAAGTAGGAGAGGGGATTGTGTTCGTGTGTTCATGTGTTCATGTTGGTGCGGCGGTGCGGTAGTGCGGTAGTGCGGTGAGCTCTCGATAGCTATAGGAAGTGAGGTGAGTACTACCAGATGCATTGACTTTGCATACGCACCTGAACACCTGAACACACGAACACATGAACACAATCCCACCTGAACACAAAAAAAACCGACACATTTCTATGCATCGGTTTTGTAAAGTTTATAGAGAATTTTCTCCTTAATCTTCCTTTGTAGTAACAGCACCAAGCTTCGCTTTGATCTTTTTTTCGATCTCGATAGCTAACTCCGGATTGTCTTTCAGTAATTCCTTTACACCTTCACGTCCTTGTCCGAGTTTAGTGCCTTCGTAGCTGTACCAGCTTCCTGATTTTTGCACTACACCGGATTCGGCACCCAGATCAACCAGCTCGCCAATTTTGCTGATGCCTTCGCCATATATAATGTCGAATTCGGCCTGACGGAATGGTGGTGCCACTTTGTTTTTAACGATCTTCACTTTAACGCGGTTACCAATGATATCGTCTTTTTCTTTGATCTGTCCGATGCGGCGAATATCGATACGCACGGAAGCATAAAACTTCAAGGCATTACCACCTGTAGTTGTTTCCGGGTTACCAAACATCACACCGATCTTTTCGCGCAGCTGATTGATGAAAATACAGCAGCAACCGGTTTTGTTGATGGTACCTGTGAGTTTACGCAAAGCCTGACTCATAAGTCGCGCCTGTAAACCCATTTTGCTATCGCCCATCTCGCCTTCCAATTCACCTTTTGGTACGAGTGCAGCAACAGAGTCGATCACTACTACATCCAATGCGCCGGAGCGGATCAGGTGATCGGCAATTTCAAGTGCCTGCTCGCCATAATCAGGTTGGGAGATCAGCAGGTTTTCCACGTCAACACCTAATTTCTCGGCATACACTTTATCGAATGCATGTTCGGCGTCGATGATCGCGCAAATGCCACCTTTTTTCTGTGCTTCTGCAATGATGTGAATGGCCAGCGTGGTTTTACCGGATGATTCAGGACCATAAATTTCAATGACCCTGCCACGCGGAACACCACCTATGCCCAATGCCAGATCTACACCGATAGATCCCGTTGGAATAACTTCTTCTGCGGCAACTGTGCTGTCGCCCAATTTCATTACTGTGCCCTTTCCATACAGTTTGTTCAGACTGTCAACCGCCAGTCCCAGGGCTTTCACTTTGTCGTTTGATACTTCTGCCATGTCTTTGTTGTTTTAAGGATTAATAAACAATGCCCGGCAAATGCCTTGGGCGTATGCGAAGCTAAATATTTCCCGCCCGAATTCGCTACCTCAATAGCGGTTGTGCACACTTTGTGCAAAAAATCCCCTCTGCTAAGGTTTGTTAAGGGAGTGTAAAGCCCTGTTTCCCCTTCGTAACTTCGCTTGCAAATACCTTATTCATGAGAAACCTGATGATCATCACGCTGCTGGCAACACTTGGCCTGACAGCCTGTAAAACAGAAAAGGAGGAGGCTGACAACAGTGCCTTTCAGAAGGAAGTGCAAGCCTATCTCGATGGTTACAATGCAGAATACCAGAAGTTGGTGACCGCCGCCTCCGAAGGGCAATGGATCATGCAAACGCATATCGTAAAAGGCGATACCATGGCTAGTCACAATGCCGCATTGGCCGATGAAGCCTATGCAAAATTTACCGGTAGCAAGACCAACATTGAAACCGCACAAAAATTCCTGAAAGACAAAGCAAAGCTTACACCGCTGCAGATCAAGCAGCTGGAATATATTTTATATTTCGCCGGCAACAACCCGGAAACTGCCGGAGATGTGGTGAAAAAACGCATCGACGCTACCAATAAACAAGTAGAAGCGCTTTATGGTTTTTCCTATACGCTGCATAACAAACCGATCACCACCAATGCGATCGATGAGATATTGCGCACTTCCGTAAATATGAAAGAACGCCAGGCAGCCTGGGCGGCCAGCAAGGCAGTGGGAAGTACATTAAAGGACGGTCTCGCGGAATTACAGCAATTGCGCAACAGTAGTGTTACACCGCTGGGTTACAAAGATTATTTCGCCTATATGGCCAGCGAGTATAATATGACCAGTGAGGAAATGATCGAACTCACGCGCAGCTTTATCACAGATGTGTGGCCTTTATATCGCGAATTACACACGTGGGCGCGCTACGAACTCGCTGAAAAATACAAGCAGCCTGTGCCAGAATATCTGCCTGCCGAATGGTTGCCCAATCGCTGGGGACAAGACTGGACTGCCATGGTGAACGTGGAAGGTTTAGACATTGACCCGGCCTTAAAAGCCAACGGTCCTGAATGGATCGTGAAACAGGGTGAGGCTTTTTGGATGAGTTTGGGGTTTGATGCATTACCTGCTTCGTTCTATGAAAAATCATCACTGTATCCTGTTTCTGCGGATGCGGGATATTCAAAAAATAATCACGCAAGTGCATGGCATATCGATCTCGATAAAGATGTGCGCTCGCTCATGAGTGTGGAAGCAAACGCAGAATGGTGGAATACCGTATTGCACGAGCTCGGACATATTTATTACTACATGTCGTATTCGAATCCGGAAGTGCCTATGGTATTGCGCACGGGAGCGAATCGCGGATATCATGAAGCCTTTGGTACGATGATCGGCTTGGCGAGTTTGCAGAAGCCATTATTGGAAAGTAAAGGACTCATTAAACCGGGTGTGCAAACAAATGATACACTGAAATTATTAAGTGAAGCATTGGATTATATCGTGCATATTCCATGGGGTAGTGGGGTAATGACAGAATTTGAATATGCACTTTATGCACAAAACCTTCCTAAAGATCAATACAATGCGAAATGGTGGGATCTGGTAAAGCGTTATCAGGGAATTGTGCCAACTACAGCGCGTGGAGAAGAATATTGTGATGCGGCTACGAAAACACATATCAATGATGACCCTGCTTCGTATTACGATTACTCCATCAGTAATGTATTACTCTTCCAGTTCCACGATTATATCGCAAAGAACATTCTACATCAGGATCCGCATGCAACCAATTACTGGGGCTCTAAAGAAACCGGTGACTTCCTGCGCAAAGTGATGACCCCCGGTGCAACCGTAGATTGGCGTGAGCATTTAAAAGCCTCCATCGGATCCGATATGAGTGCAAAGCCAATGCTGGATTATTTTATGCCATTGATGGATTACCTCAAAGCACAAAATGCCGGTAGAACATACACGCTTCCGGAAAAGCCTGTATTCAATTAATATTAAACTGCAATTATTGTAAAGGAGGTTGAGTTTCAGCCTCCTTTTTTTGTGCATTTCCCGAAGATGTACGCAGATAATCAAGTCGGCGCGAGTGCTAGGTTTCCCGCAGATGTACGCAGATAATGCAGTCGGCGCGAGTGCTAGGTTTCCCGCAGATGTACGCAGATAATTCAATCAGCGCGAGTGCTAGGTTTCCCGCAGATGTACGCAGATAATTCAGTCTGCGCGGACGATAGGTTTCCCGCAGATGTACGCAGATAATTCAATCAGCGCGGACGCTTGGTTTCCAGTAGATGTACGCAGATGGCTCGGGGGTTTGAATTTCGAATTGTTGTACACAAAAATTACTGTTTGTATTAAACGGAAACGCGTCGAATCTATATTATAGTAATCTGCGTGCATCTGCGGGCAAGGGCTTTACGCTGATTAGATCTGCGTACATCTGCGGGAACCCGAGCCCCCGCGCAAAACCACCCGCGCAAGAATCTACAAGCCACAAACCTCAAATATCTACAAATTCAAAACCTTCCTAAAAATATTCAACTCAATATCAGCACAATTAAAATTGATGAGCATGCCCAGTTTTAAGCCAGATAGTTTCAAATAGGTAAGCACCTGTTTATGATGCACTGCCGCTATAGTATCTACAGATTTGACTTCTATGATCACCTTATTATCCACCAACAAGTCGATGCGATACCCTACATCCATTCGAACGCCATCATAAACCATTGGCAAAGGCACCTGCATGTTAACCAGCAAACCTGCTTTAGTCAGCTCATGCGCCAACGCGTTTTCATACGCAGATTCTAGTAAACCAGGTCCCAGTGTATTATATACCTTGTAAATAGCACCTCTGATGCGATACGATATTTCGTTTTCGAACATAAATTATATTGCGCGGATGAAATCCCCGAAAAACTACCTCATAAGATATATATAACGTAAGATTAATTGCACATGTTATTGTTTGCAACACTTTGATGTCTTGCTAATATGGCTATGTATAGTCGCGAAAGTTGTGTGCGTGTTAGTATTCGCATGACACTAAGCGCTTAGCTTAATTTGCCTGAAGTTTGTCTGAATTTTTAAGCACCTTCAAATTGTATTCCATAAAGTGATGCTATATATCGATATTCGAAGTGCAATCTTGTGGTTTATTAAGTGCTTTTCAAACCGTGTTAGAACGCGTAAACTATTGGAAATGGGCTGTTTTCTTAAGGTATAAGAATTGAGAATATTTGCTTTGTTAAAATAAAATTTGTCCTATTTTCGTTTATTATTATTGTATACCTTGATACCCGGCTATTCGATGCGCTTGTTTATTTTAAGCATATTACTTTTATTTATTTCCTTTTCGACACTTGCAGGGCAAAATCCAGATACTATTTCAGCTCGGGATAGAAGTAGTCTTGACGGTGATTGGTACTTAATTGCCCTAGGACAAGACTCCGGTTGGGTGATGAAACCGGTGTCGTTTTATTGGGAGAATGGTGTTAAGGTTTCTCATCAAGAGGCATTAAGAGTTGGCTTTTGGGATGATACATTAATGTACTTTGATTATATTATTTTTCCAAGTGACCCGTATTTGATTTGTGGATCTTCTTTTGGGTATTTTGACGCTGAGTATAAATTAGACGGTGATACATTATATCTAATTGATAAAGAGACGAGAATCCCAGAGAAATTTTTTGGAGACTATATCTGCAAGTTCCTTTCTGATTCAGTTTTGTATTTGAAAAAATTCAGAACCAAGCCGTCTGAATATTCTGTCCTGCTGAATCAATTGCTTTATACCCATATCGAAGAGCTCGATGAAAAAGAGCGAAACTCAATCCTGAATATGGATACGATTAGTTTCCAGTGGACATCTGCAGGCGATTCATTGTTAATGTGTAAATATGACCATTACTTGATTTTGTCATTAGGTTTATCTGAGGATCGTAAGTCAACGATTGTTCACATGGGCGATTTTGGGCCTTTCGACCTCGCGGAGATGGTTAAAATTAAACAGTATGCCCAATGCGAGTCATTTATCGTTTCAAAGCCGCGCAGGATATATGAGTCCTATTATACGTATGTATTTGAGTTTACGCTTGAAAATTGCGCTTCTGCAGAAGAACAGGTTTTTTATCTGGTAGTTTATCCGCCATGGTAAGTATAATGGTGCAAATTAGCGTCTGCGACATTTAGATGAATTTCTCTATAAGGACTCGGCTCCCTTCAAGGCGTTTTGCTATGATATTTTCAAGAATGCGCGCTCTAAATTTAGTGCATCAGGCATACCTTACAATCGTTCGGGATTGCTTTTGGACAAGAACTTATAGAAAGCAAGGATGCAATAGATATTTTCGAGGTCATTCCCAGATATGCAACGGCTCCAAATGTCAACAAAAATAACTTAACTAAGAGATGACCTTCAGAAGAATTTTACATTATTTCGTCTGAAGCTTGTCTAAATTTTTAAACGCTTCCAATCCGCACTCAAGGAAGCCGCGATAATCAGTCACATCCGGTGTGTAAGCTCGTGGCTGGTTGAGGACTTTGCCGTCGGGGGAAATCAGTACGTAGTAGGGTTGGGCATTATTCGAAAAGTTGCTGCTTTCGAAGTCACTCCATTTATTGCCGATGGTGCGCACTTTCTGACCTGTAGATGCAGAAATGTATTGTTCGTTCAGCGGTAATGCTTCTTTGTCATCTACATATAAGCTGATCAATACATATTCTTTACTGATGATATTAAAGATCTCTTCCTCCGGCCACACATGCTCCTCCATTTTGCGGCAGTTCACACAGGCGTATCCCGTAAAATCGATCAATATCGGTTTGTTGTTTTCTTTAGCATAAGCCACCCCTTCTTCCAGGTCGTGAAAGCAATTTAATCCGAGTGGACATTCAGTGCCATAATCATACACGCTATACCATTGTGGAGGTAAAAAACCACTTAGAATGCCTACTTCGCCATACTTGCGCAACCCTTGCCCGAAGTAGATCGTGGTGATCAAAAACGTAAGGGCAAACGATATTCTTCCCGGCGACCATTTTACTTTTTTATCGTCGTGCGGAAATCGCAACACACCACATACATACAGGAAAGTGAGTAAAGCAAGCAAAGTCCAGATACCCAGAAATATCTCACGGAGCAGATATCCCCAGTGATAAGCGAGGTCGACATTGCTCAGGAATTTAACGGCCATAGCAAGCTCGATGAATGCAAAAACGATCTTGACTTCGTTGAGCCATCCACCGCTTTTTGGCATTTTGTTCAATAATTGCGGGAAGAGTGCAAGCAGGGTAAATGCAAGTGCAAAGGCAGTTCCAAAGCCAAGCATACCCATGGTGAGTGCCACACCCCCTTCATCCAGACTATTTGCTAATAATGATCCCAGGATCGGACCTGTGCAACTAAAGGATACGATACACAGTGTGAGCGCCATGAAAAAAATACCCAGCAATCCGCCAACATCTGAGGCACTGTCTGCTTTGTTTGCCCACTTGGTCGGCAATTTGATCTCGAACAATCCAAAGAGAGATAAGGCAAACAGGATGAATACAAAAAAGAAGATCAGGTTCACCACATTATTCGTGGCTATATCGTTGAGGGCATCGCCACCTGCATTGAAAAGCAGAAATGGCAATGAGGCCAGGAAGTATACCAGGATGATGCTGAACCCATAAAAGCTCGCATTCATCACCCCTTTACGCCTATTGCCCGCGTGTTTGGTAAAAAATGAAATGGTGAATGGGATCATCGGGAAAGTACACGGCATCAGCAGACCAATCAATCCGCCGATAAACCCAAGAATAAATGTGCCAAATAAACCTTTCCCACTGGCATCCGTTATTTGACCTGTTATTTCTGTTTCGCAGGGAGCGTTTTTGATATAGGTGGTATCCACCACAAATTCTCCGAATCGTGCTGCTGTATTCGTATCTACAGGCACTACCGTTTCTTCGATCACCAACCCTGCGGAAGAGAGTTTGAGGCTGAAATCTTTTTGCATGAACAAGCACTGTGTTGCATCACAGGTTTGAAAGGCGATATACCCGGTAATTGTTGCTTCAGCTGAATCGAGTTTGATGCGCTGCCGCATAGTGGCTTTATCGTGAAAATATTTTAACACCTTGTTTTCAAACAAAGGTTCGGGTTTAACTTCGAGGTGTCCGATCTCTTCTACTTTGCCGATGCGTTGATAACCCTGACCGGCGTTTTCGAAAATAAATTCCATAGGTCTGGCACCTCCTTCCGGTGAAAATTGCGAATACAATTTCCAGGTGGGCGTGATCGATGCATTAAAAGTGATCCAATATTCCTGCTCATTGATCTTTTCGCTGCCAATATTCCAGGTAACCGGATTTTTTACATTGCCGTAATTTGCATTTGGATCAGTGACCAGGTTTCCGGATTGCCCCTGCAGTGTGATCGAAAAGTCTTTGGTCGGATTGATGCACTGCATATCATCGCAGGTCATGTAATCGATATAGCCGGTAATGGTAGTGGTGCCTGTAATTTTTACTGCCTGACGTAAGGTGAGTCGTTTCTTGTAGAACTTGATCACCATATTGTCGAACAGCGGCTCCGGATGCTCTTCCATGCGCCCCATTTCTTCCATTTCGCCAACCAACTGAACGCCGGCAGGTAAATTTTCGAAAACCAGAGAGGTTGGGATCGGGCCGCCTTCGGCCGGGAGGTCGTGACTGTAAATCTTCCATCCCTCCTCTACAGAGGCTTTGAATATGAGTATATACTCATTGATGCCGGTCTGTGTACTGGAGATCTCCCATTTTACGGGTTCCAGCAACTGGCCAAACGATAAAGAGGATAGGAGGGTGAATAGGCAAACAGCAACAAACCGCTTCATATAGGCGACAGAATTTGATTATGCAAATGTAACGAAAACCCAACGCAGTCCGGATTCGGGAGCGGTCGTTGACAAAAAAATTACGCTAATGAGGCTTATCTGTTAGCAGCTGCTTCTGCGAGGGCCAGGAAGGATTCAAAGATCAATCGGCCATCGGTGTTGCCCAATTGTTCTTCTGAAGCCCTTTCAGGGTGCGGCATCATGCCAAAAACGTTGCGTCCGGCATTACATACCCCGGCAATATTGTTCATTGAGCCATTCGGGTTGGCGGCATCAGTAACATGTCCGCGCTCATCGCAATAGCGGAAGATCACCTGGTTGTTGGCTTCAATGGACTTTAATGTTTCGGCATCTGCATAGTAGCGACCTTCACCATGGGCGATCGGGATCTTTAGGGCATGTTGCAGGGGCAGGGAGGCATTGATGCGACTGGCATTGTTGTCAGCACTCAGATACACATTCTTACAAATGAACTGCTGATTGTTGTTTTCCAGGAGTACACCAGGCAGTAAACCTGCCTCACAGAGTATCTGAAATCCATTGCAGATACCCCAGGCAAAGCCGCCGTTTTGACAATGTGCGGTTACCGCTTGCATGATAGGTGAAAAACGGGCGATAGCACCTGTGCGCAATGCGTCTCCGTATGAAAACCCACCCGGCAGCATGATGCAGTCATTGGTGGTCAAGCCGCGCAGGTCGTGTTCTTTGTGAAACAATTCGATCACTTCACACCCCATTACGTGGCGCAATACATGAATGATGTCCTGATCACAATTGGAGCCCGGAAAGGTAACAACACCGAATTTCATACGATAGATTTCTTACACAAAGGTAACGTACTGCATCAGTATTGTGGCCACAAACAATACGGCATGTGCCGATTCTGTGTATAAGCTAAGTTTTGAGTGGAAAAAGTAATAGCTGATGATGATAGCCGCCGGGATCAACAATATATACCAGGCGCCATCTGTGCCTGCTGGTGCGAGGGCGGCAACCGGAATGCCCGCCAGCAGCAACCAAATGCAAACCACCATGTAGCGACGGATCTGTATCAGATTAGTGGCAATCTTATCCAGGTATAAGAGCAGCGCCATAATGAGCACCGCACCTATCAGACTCAGCTTCACAATGCGCATGGTGGTAAAGCTGTCCTGCGCCTGTGCAAAAAAATGAAATGTCCATTGTGGGTCCTGCCAAAAGACCTCAAGTTGTCCGAACCAATACAAAACGGTGCCGGTCAAAAAAACAATGGTGAGCATCCCGATCAAATAGATCACAAACTCGCGAAACGAGGTTGACCGCATCCTGAACAATGCGATGATGCTGAATACCAGCAGGATCACCATAGGTGGATACAACAATACTGCTGTAATGCTCAATGCCCCTGCATCGAAGTAGGTCATGTCGCTCCTCTGCTTATTATACGCGCCAAATATTTTAAACAACAGGGTCATGACAATAAGCCCGCACCAGATCTCCGGCATGGCCTGAAAGAGACCCGGAAAAAAACTACACAATAACACAAAGGTCATGGCAGGTAATAAACTCGGTTTATTCAGAAGTTTATACCGTTGCATTAATATGCCCAAAGCAAAACCGGTGCCTGTGATCATCAGGAGTTGAATAAGTCCCCTGATCTGATAGGGCAGTTGATCGGCAAATAATACATCTTGTATCAACCAGCGGGAGATGTAACTCTGTGTGCCTTCCATGGGAACCGCCGGCAGCATGAAATGATGCGCATGCACCAATGCCGTATACAGCAGCAGCATGAAAAAGCTCAGTGGTCCGGTTGATTGAAAGATGCGCAGCATGCGGCAAAGGTAAAGGCCAATGGGTTAATGGGCAATGCGCCCAACCATCGACAACAAAATTTAAAACTTGATCTTCACAAAGGAAAGAGATTTCTTATAAATGCTTGGTATCACGATCTCATTGTATGAAACCTGCTCGGCACTCGAAGGGCGTATTTGCACCTCCTGTTGATTGGCATTGAACAAACTGTTGCGGTCTAATTCACCGCTGGCGGTCATTACGTATTCTAACACATTGGCGTTTTGTTCAATGTCTTCGTTGAAGATGAAAATACATTTGTCCTTGATGTTCACCAGCGCATAACTTGAATTCACACCTCTGTCTTCTCGGCTCACCTGCTTTTTGCGAATAACAGTATTCCATGAAGGTGTGCCATCTGGTTTGATCGAGAATAATAAAATGTCATCGTACTCATAAAATTCTACCTGCCGCACTGAAGTACGGTATCCGTAATACGGATCGTAATTGGTGAATTCGAAATTTTCTACGGTCTTGTCGTAATATTCAGCCACCACCAAGGCTCCGCCATCCGCTCGCGGCAGAATGGAGCCTATCTGATACACCGGAATATTGGTGGAATTACGCTCCTTAGACATACCTATGATATCATCCTGCGTTTCCGGTGGGAAGATATACTCATGCGATAACTGAATGCCGCCGGTTTCAGGGTCTATGAGTGTGTATTGGTAGCCGATCATATTGTCTTTTTGATCTGCTTTCAAAAAATGCACGCTGATGATCTGCTGATGTGCATTATCGAAACCAAAATTCATTTCCTCATAACAATAGGCTGTGCCCGCCATTTCTGTTAGTATGGCGCCGGTACCTCCTTTGGGCAATACATATATGTATTGCACTGCTGTTTTATCGCTTTTGCATTGGAAGTCATCGTTGCGATAGAGCATAACCGGCATGCCATCTTCCGAAATGAACGACCTCACCAGCACCGGAGTGAATTGAATGTCGGGCAAATTCACTGTAGTGTTCTGAATGATGCGCATGTTCTCATCCATCACCAGTGTAAACAGCTTGTCGATGCGATTGTTACTCAACTCGTGTTTATAGATGAGGTAATACGGGGTTGTTCGCGCCTGTATCACTTTATAGTCTGAAAAATTTTCCCCGAGTCGTTGAGAAATACTGTCGAGCAATACAGGGTCGCCTTTTTTATCAAGGTCTGTGGTGTATTGTTGCACATGCAGATACAACATCTTGTTGTCGCGATGTGTATAGAATTGGAAAATATAGTCGCCAGATTTATAAAACTCTAATGTTTCGTGGTCTGAGTCTTTAATGCCGATCTCTTTTCTACGTTTGAATGACATATTTTTGTCATATACATCGATCTCATCTTTGAAGCGATATTTTTTATAGATGAGGATATCTCCATTCTTATTTTTTCCGAGTATGCTATACCCGGTAAGTTCTGTGGTGATCTTTTGCGGATCGGAAATAGCGATCTCCTGTGCATGCAACATGCCTGAGTGCATGCCGAATAACAGCAGGCAACAGAACCAAACGCGTATGCAATAAGTAATCAAGTATCGTATGCTAGTCTTCCAAAAATACAAACAATCTCAACGCTTGTTCAAGCAACGATGCATGAATGTGGATTATTTTTTCTGACGTGGATCAAATGCATCCCGCAAAGCCTCACCGATGAGGTTATACATGGTAACGGTCATGAAAATGGCAACACCGGGAAATACGACCAGCCACCAGGCGTTGAATTGCTGACGACCATCGTTGACCAGACTTCCCCAGGTAACCGTATCAGAGGGCACGCCTATACCTAAAAAGGAAAGACTCGATTCGGTCAGAATGGCTGAGGCGATACCAAAAGCAATGGAAACGAGTGCCGGTGCGATCGCATTCGGGAGGGCATGGCGCGCGATGATCTTCCATTGGCCATATCCCAAAGAACGCGCAGCCTGAATATATTCTAATCCACGGATCCGCAACATTTCAGCTCTGATAAGACGGGCGATGCCGGTCCATGAGGTCAAACCAATGATCACCATCACATTGATGAGCGAAGGTTTGGTAATGGCGGCAATTGTGAGGATCAACACAAATGTGGGCAAAGCATGCAGGATCTCAATGCATCGAGATACTAGTCCGTCTACCGGGATATGCACCTCCTTGCGCAGGAATGGCAATCGGCCAACCCATTTTCCAATAAAGGCAAATGCAAAAATGCAGGCCGCTAAAATGCCCAGGCTGATGCTGAGCTCAAGTAGCACATTTCCCTCGGCTCCCGACAAGGCATCCGTGATCACATAGTTTCTTGTCTGTAATCCATAAAACCAACCAACGATGATACCGAAAATGGTGGTCCAGAATCTACCGCGACTCGTTACCAATCCACGATCACCGAAATATCCGGCTGCCGCACCGAGTAGTATGCCGAGCAGTGCAGCAATGGACATGGATATACATCCAATGAAGAGGGATATTCGCGTGCCATGTATCAAACCGGATAAAACATCTTCACCCAGACTGTTGGTGCCGAGTATATGTCGAAAGCGCGCGGGCATCGGCACAACTTTTCCGCTGGCATCGGTAAATAATTGTTCATCGGATGGTGCTTTATATCCGCCGTTCAATCGATCGGTTTTATCCGGTGCATAAGGTATAGGCGCCCAAATCACTTTTTCGAGCGACATACGTTTCCATTCGGCGATGTCGGATTGTATGATCTCTTTCTGGCCGTTTTCCAGTTGGATGGTGTATTGTTTTTTTCCACTGAAGGCCGGATACATGGTGTGGCCATGATAGCGCACAAACAGCGGTTCATCATTCGCTAATATGGGTGCTGACAGAGCAACGATCAGCAAAAAGCCAAGCAAATACAGCGACGCCATGGCTGGCTTATGTGCGCGGAATTGTTTCCAGGCATAAGCGCGAACCGATGGATGATATGTGCTGTCGTTTGCCATTTATTTTTTCGAAAAAGTGATACGGGGATCTGCAAGTGCATATAAAATATCTGCGATCAAATAGCCGATCAGCGTGAGTACACCGGTCAATGTAAATACCGTAATGATCACCGGATAATCATTCGTAAAAATGGCCTGAAAGATCTGCTGACCCATCCCGGGAATACTGAATATGGTTTCTAATATCACAGAACCACCAATCGCGGCCGGAAAAATATTGGAGAATACCGTGATCAATGGCAATAAGGCATTGCGAAAAGCATGCGTGTATAACACGACGCTGTTGGAAACACCTTTTGCACGTGCTGTCCGGATATAATCCTGCGTCAATACCTCCAGCATGGAAACGCGGGTGATGCGACTCAGAAAAGCTAATTGTGCATAGGTATAAGCAATCGTTGGCAATATTAAATATGGAATACGTATCCGCAGCGTTTCAAGCCAGCCAATGTCATCAGGCATACCGGTCATGGGTGCTACGCCGCTTGCGGGAAATGCCTGTATCGCCAATGGATTGGCAAATCCCATCAGCAATAAAGTTGCTACCCAGAATGTAGGCATGCTATACAACACAAACACAATGACTGAAGAAGTTCTGTCAAACAAACTATCGCGTTTTGCAGCAGCATGTATGCCGATCGGTAAACTGATCAGATAGGCGAGAAGTACGGAGATCAGTGTAAAGAATAGCGACCAGGTAATGCGTTCGCCGATCACCTGTTGCACCGGTAATTTTGTTTGATACGAATATCCGAAATCTCCACGTATGATCCCTCTTGCATGCACACTGCCCTTGCCAGTCAGCCAATGCCCATCACCAAACACCCAGCGGTGAAATTGATTCTTGCCATACACATGTACGGTTGGGATATAACATGACAAGGTGTTTTTGTGCTGCAACACCTCCTGCCATTGTGCCTGAACTTTTTGTGTTTGTTGGTGTACACTTTGCAATAAGGTATCACCGGATACGATCTTATTGATGCGCGAAATAGCCTCTTCGATCACATGCACATTGTAGGCGTATTTTAACGTTTGTGTTTGAAAGAATGCTTCGCGTAAAGTATCTAATCGCTGCATGCGATGTGCAGAGTCGCTCTGTGTAGGAATGGATTGACTGAGTTGATCAATATGCATTTCCAGTTTGGCGATCTCCTGTTGATAGGCATGGATATGCGACCAGTTGCCATAAGTACGAATGAGTCTCGCACTGGTTTCGCGGAGGCGTTCGTCATAAATGCGATATAAGGTATCCGGTGTTGCTGCATTGGTGATGCTGAAATAAAACACCGGAAGATCTAACCCGAGTTTTGTGCGCCATCTGTCCTTTTCCTGTTGCGCATTCCATGATAAGGTGCTTTGGTCGGTGCCGTTGTCCTGCGCACTCACCATGCGGTCAAGCGGATCGCCGGGGGCATTCACGGAAATAATAAAGGCCAGCAGTATGATCACCAACAACGTGGGGATAAAGATCAAAACGCGTTTAAGAAGGTACCGGCCCATACATGTATTGGTGCTAAAGATATTAAGAACTCATAGCAATAAAAAGGTCCATTGATGCATTCGCGCTCAATGGACCTCTCATGGCGGGTTTCGCATTTTATTTCGACTTTTCAGCGCTCAGGTCTTTCGGACTGAGCAAGCGCATATTATTGAGCACTACATTCGGACGCTCAAAGGTGATGATGCGATTGCTGAAGCGTTTGTGCATGATCACTTTTTTCGAAGGTGCATACAGGAAGATGAAAGGTTGCTCGTCGTAAACCATTTTCTGCAATCGTTTGATCATATCCGTGCGCAATGCCGGATCCATAGTGGTGCGAATGCTGTCGATGAGCGCATCGCTGGCGGCATTACCAAAACCAACATAATTCATGCCGCCTTCCACTGCATAAGATTTTGTGTGCCACAATTGCGTGAAATCATCAGGCAATGCGCCACCCGATAAGGCACTCATATACATGTCAAAATCGTGTTTGCTGATCTGTTCACGCAAGGCCACGTTCTCTACCGGAACGATCACAATGTCAATACCTGCCTTATACGCAGATTCTTTGATCATCAGCGCTTGCTCTTCCACAAATTTTTGTCCCGACTGATGTTTTAATTCAACACGCAGATCTGTTTTTACATTGTTGATCATCTTGTCGCGCACATTATCGCCATCAGAGTCGATCCATCCGGCCTCCTCCAACAATTTTTTCGCCGCTTCCACATCGTAGGGAATAAAGCTCAGGTCTTTGTTGTATTCATCCTTGAGTGGCGATACCATACTCACCTGACGTTTCGCATGCCCGTATGCCTGCGCCTGAATAAATTCTTCGACAGGGATCACCAGAGCCATGGCACGACGCACACGCACATCATCAAATATTTTTTTGCGCATCACGCCATCCGGACGCATATTCAGACCTATATAATTATAGGAATAATTATCTATGAATTGCACATCATAGTTTTTATTGAACTCCGGAATTTCCATGAGTTCTTTTACTTCTTTGGTTGCCATCCATGGCGCAACATCTATGCTTTGTGCAAGTAATTCCAGTTTTTGTGCATTGGGATCTTTAAGCACCTTGAATACGATCTTGTCGGGGAAACTGGTTTGATATGCAGAAGGATCTTTGAGGCCAAAAGTCCAGTGGTCTTTTTTGCGCTCCATGATCAATGTAGAGCCGCGTTCCCAGGCGGTTACTTTGTAAGGACCGGAACCGTTAAGCATGGTCGGGTCATTGCCATATTTAGGGTCGTTGAAATTATTTGCCCATGCAGCCAGTTTGGTGTCTTTTTGTGCATTTTCTCCCAGCGCGTTCAGTTGCTCGATCGTATAAGCACCCAACACGTTTTCGGGATCAAAAAACTTGCGCTGCATCACCGGAAAATCTCCGAGCAATACGGTATTGATATATTCCTCGCGTATCAAACGCACAGAAAAAGTATAAGGGTCTTCAGGATCTATCTGAACTGATTGAATATTCGCAAAATACGTTTTGATGGCATTGTTCGCAGTAAGTGGGCACATATTCGCCTTGATCATAAATACGGCATCTTCTGCAGTGATCGGCGAACCATCATCCCAACGCGCATCTTTTCGCAGGGTATACGTGTAGGTAAGGCGGTCTTCAGAAATTTCAGGCATATCTACTGCCAGATCAGGTGCAATGGATAAGTTGAGCAGATCAGTGCGCATCACCGCATTGCTGGTATATTGAAATACCCATGAACGCGATGCCTGTATACCATTTGTCGGATGCAGATTGTCGGGGTCGCCAACCACTTGCACCACTACCACATTTTCTTTGCTCCATTCAGGGAGTATACTATCGGTGTTGGGGAGTTCTACATACTTGATATTTTCAGATCGCTCGGCCTGATCGATCTCAGCCCCGTTTTTGCCCTTGCCGCCACAGGCAGTTAGCAATGTTGCGGCAAATGCATACAATACAAAATGACGTTGCATATTGGTTGAATTAAGGAAGCTCAAAGTAAGGAAATTCTATTGAATAGCTATAATATTCTGAGGAAATGTCCGAAAGCACTCATCGGAACTATTGCAACAATACGATGGTGGAAACAAATGTGCGCACGAAGCTGTTACTTTGTGATATGCAAAAAGTGCTGATCACAGGCGGGAGTGGATTACTCGGACGGGCACTCACTCAGGCGCTCCATCAAAAGGGGTATGAGGTGGCCTGGCTGGGTCGCCGGGCAAACACCGCAAATACCGTAAAGCAATTTCAGTGGAACATTGAAAAAGGCCAGATCGATACAGAGGCCATCGCCTGGGCGGATGTGCTTATTCACCTTGCCGGTACGCCTATCGCAGATAAACGATGGACCAAAAAACGCAAAGCGGATATTGTTTTCAGTCGTGTGCAGTCGACAAAACTCCTGATCGAGTCGATGCAACGCACGCCGCATCATATACATACAGTGATCGCTGCATCTGCGGTGGGATGGTATGGCCATGCACCTGTTCCTGCAGATGAGCAAACCCCGGCCGGGACGGGTTTTTTATCCGATTCCGTACATGCATGGGAGCAGGCCACTGATGCATTTGCACAGGCGGCTTCGCGCTTTGTGCGACTTCGTATCGGTGTGGTGCTGGCTCCTGACGGCGGTGCGTATCCCGAACTTACGCAAACTGCCGGATTGCGCACATTACCCGTCATCGGTGGTGGCAAACAGCATGTGCCATGGATACATGTGGAGGATATCATCGGCATGTTTGTATTTGCTATCGAGCATCCGATAAGCGGTACTTTTAATGGGGTTGCACCCAAAGCAGTGCCCCAGAAAGAACTCATGCACCTTATAGGTAACGCCAAAGGCGGATGGTATTTCTATGCGCCTGTGCCGGTATTTTTTATTCGTGCCTTGCTAGGAGAGTTGGCCGATACCGTGCTGATCGACCAACAGGTAAGTGCAGAAAAGATCATGACCGCCGGATACCGATATGTGTATCCCGAATGTCACCTCGCGATAAAGGCATTAACGCAGGCAGCACGATAATGCACTACCTGCGGTAATCATATTATTTTGTGGAAGCGATCCCTGAATAGGACTTCACCATATCAATAAATTCTGCGCGGTATCCGTTCGCATCGATCCCCTTTGCGCCCGAAGCGAGTTGTAACACTTCATTGAGCGAAGCATCACCTTTGAATTCCGATTCACGCAGGAGCATACCAAACTCTGTAACTGCACACGCAAAACGGAAATTATCACTTGTTGAAGCAAATGGCACAGCCGAATTATACACGGCCTTTTCGATCAGCTTGCTGGTGCTGCTCTTTGGATCTTTGTAGCGCATTTGCAGGGTCATCAGTTCCTGTGTGTTATATGCCGAACTGTTGATGCTGCTCGATTGATATTTTAAGGAAACAGCATTATTGTTGTTATCCATGCCATTAGGTTGATAGCTGGTGGGTGTGCGCTTGATCTCATACAATGCGGTAACGCGATGGCCCGCACCCAGTTCACCTGCGTCTTTGGTGTCGTCGGCAAAATCTTCTTTGTTCATTAATCGATTTTCATAGCCGATCAATCGATAACTTTCTACCAATGCCGGATTAAATTCAATTTGAATTTTTACGTCTTTGGCAATGGTGAATAAAGTGCCACGCATATCTGTACCAAATACTTTTTCAGCTTCGGCTTTTGAATCGATATAATAATAGGATCCATTTCCATTATCTGCAATGGCTTCCATTTTACTGTCTTTGTAATTGCCCATACCAAATCCGCAAACAGTGATGAATACACCGGTTTTGCGTTTGTCTTCGATCAGGCGGGTCATTTCTGCATCGCTGCTCGAGCCGGTATTAAAATCGCCATCAGTGCACAGGATCACGCGATTGTTGCCATCTTCGATGAGGTTTTTAGTGGCAATATCGTATGCCAGTTGGATGCCCGCACCGCCTGCAGTTGAACCACCTGATTGCAGGTTCTCAATCGCAGATATGATCGATGCTTTCTGACTCACCGGTGTGCTGGGCAATACTTCACCGGCAGCACCCGCATATACCACGAGGGCAACGCGGTCGGTCGGACGCAATTGGTTGATCAGATATTTCAATGATGACTGCACCAATGGGAGTTTATTTTCCGCACTCATACTGCCACTCACATCGATCAGGAATACCAGATTGGATGGTGCTGCTGTACTGTAGTCAATATCTTTTCCCTGCAAACCGATCATCAATAATTGTGTCTCCGGATTCCAAGGGCAATCACTTAATTCATAATTGATCGCAAATGGTTCATCTTTTTTCGGTTGCGCATAGGTGTAATCAAAATAGTTCACCATCTCCTCAATGCGCACGGCATCTTTGGGCACCTGCTGTCCATAGGAAATAAACCTGCGGATATTGGAGTAAGAGGCATTATCTACATCAATCGAAAAGGTTGATAAGGGTTCGCCCAATGCTTTTCGAAAACCATTTTCCTGAATGGCATTATACGCCTCTGTATTGTAACCGGGATAGTCTGTAACCTCTTCTACATCCACCACGCTATACCCCACATTTCCGGTCGAATATGTGAGTGCAGATTCGGATGCCATAGTTTTTTTGCGTTTTTCAAATACTTCTTTAGCGGGCGCATCCTTTTCACTCATGATCACTACGTTCTGAAGATCCTCTGCGACTTCATCGGTGATCGTTGTGTCTGCAATTGCCACGCTTTCCAATACCATGGCAAAATTCAGATGCACAATTTCTCCTTCTTTTAAGCTGACCTCCTGCGCATAGGGGGCATATCCACTTGCTGTGATCTGTATTGCGTAATCGCCCTTTGGTAAAGCGGTGATATGAAATACCCCCATAGAGTCGGTGGTATACCAATAGGCGTTTTCCAGATGCACCTGTGCATCCTGAATTACAGCGCCGGTAACGGCATCAATAACCACTCCGTGAATTTCACCCAGTCCGTCGAATGTGATCGGGTGATTTCGTGTTTGTGTGATCCCTATCCAGGCAGAAAGAGAGATCACGGCTGCGCCTGCAGCAAGCATCCATTTTGACATATGTTGTGCATTTAGTGAAATGATCGAATGCTACCATGATGCCGAATGCATACAAAATCCATAAAACAAAAAATCCCGGTCAAACTGACCGGGATCGCATAGGCTTTTGCGTGATGATCAATCTCTCGAATCTTCTGAATTCAAGTCGATGTATACCAGGTCGGTGCCGATCGGTTTCGCTTTGCGCACCGTGTCGATACCATCTTTAATGCGGATGTGCACCACTACGTCTTCACTGCCTTTCGCCAGCAAAAACACAGGGTCGCCTACCACATCTTCCAGATATACCTTAAATACCCCCTCGCGATCATATACATACTCATAATCGCCATTAGGGTTTTGATAAATTACATCGAAGGAAGTTCCTGTAACGATGTAGGTGATCTTATTGGTGTCGGGCAGGTCTGTATTGTAACAGCCTGTAAACCCAAGCGCCAACATGATCAGTAAGGTGAAAATTGTTGTCTGTCGCTTCATACCTGTGAACCTTGAAATACTAAGATAGACATTTCCACAAGCCTTATGTATATACAGGATGGGTGTAAATGTGACAATCTATTGGGGTGTAAAAATACAAAGGATTTGGAATGAGAGCCAATAAATTAAGAATATAGGTTTAATAAAATGTCCAAAAAATGCAAATATTGTGACAACGTAAATCTGGTGGAATCCTACAAATCACTTGAGCGCATCTTGTGGGTTGCCTAGTAGGTAGGTCAGGCCTGCAAGCGGTTTTTCGCCGCCAGATAGCCTTGCCAGATTGAATGGAGTATCTCAGCGGCCGGTAGGATCTCGCGAATGGTGGCACTTACCTGTCCAATTTCGAGTTCACCCTCATTCAGATCGCCTTCAAACATGCCTTTTTTCGCGCGACCGCGGCCCAGCAGCACTTTGAGCTCGTCGGTAGAGGCGCAACGGGCATAGGCATCGGCTATGGATTGGTAAAACGGATTGCGTATCAGGCGCACGGGAGTGATCTCCTTCAAAGTGAGCACGGTACTGCCTTCTGTTGCCTTCACTACGGTTTCTTTGAATTGGGGATGGGCGCTGCTTTCCAAACTGGCCACGAATCTGCTACCAATTTGCACGCCGTCTGCTCCGAGTACCATGCACGCAAGCATGGCTCTCCCGTCTCCAATACCCCCTGCCGCGATAACCGGCAGCTGTACGGCATCTACCACGGCAGGTATCAAACACAAAGTGGTGGTTTCTTCCCGCCCATTGTGACCACCGGCCTCAAATCCTTCTGCCACCACGGCATCTACCCCGGCATCCTGGCATTTTACCGCAAAAGCAGTGCTGCTCACCACATGTACTACGGTAATGCCGTGTTGCTTCAATATCGGCGTCCAGGTTTTCGGACTTCCGGCTGATGTAAATACGATCTTAACGCCTTCCTCCATGATGATCTGCATGTGCTTATCGATGTCAGGATACAGCAAGGGCACATTTACACCAAATGGTTTATTCGTAGCTGCTTTGCATTTGCGTATCTGTTCGCGCAAAATATCCGGATACATACTGCCCGCACCGATCAATCCCAATCCGCCGGCATTCGATACTGCACTCGCTAATTCCCATCCTGAACACCAGATCATGCCGGCCTGAATGATGGGATACTCAATTTGAAATAATGTAGTAATCCGGTTTTGCATGTTCGCTATCGGTTATTTGTATTCATCCGTGTAAATCTTTTAAACCTGTCTAACCCGTGTTCCTTTTCTTCAATTTGCCTTTGAAAGATCGATCTCCGTATTATCCCCAATATTCAAACTCTGACTCATCCCTTTAATGGTAGTGTCAGAACCGATCACACTTTCCTGCAATACTACATCTTCAATGGTAGCGTCGTTGCCGATGATCGACTGGCGAATAATGCTGTACCGAACCGTTGTATTGCTTCCCAGCGTTACGTTTGGGCCGATGATGGAATTGCTGATGTCGCAGCCTTCTGCAATGGAAACCGGCTCTATTATGATGGTATTCGGATACGCAGCACCATGATGCCCGTGCGGATGTAATTTCTTTAATAATATCGCATTGGTCTCCAACAGGATTTCTTTTTTACCGCAGTCGTACCAATTCTGAATTTTAAATCCGCGAAAAATAGTACCATCCTTGATCATCAACATCAAGGCATCTGTCAGGTGATATTCGCCCTGAGTTTTATAGCCATGTGTAATGATCTGTTCCAGCGCCTGAAATAACTGATCGCTTTCGCGTATTTTATAAATACCTACTAAAGCCAGATTCGATTTGGGAATGCTCGGTTTTTCGATCACGCGTGTGATGCGCATATCTTCCTCTACTTCTGCTACACCAAAATCGCGTGGGTCATCCACCCGTTTTAATCCAAGTGCTGATTCGGGACTCGACATCACCGATTCAATATCTGCATCAAATATCGTATCGCCCAGTACGATGTACATCTCCTCGCCGGCTTGCACAAATGCACGGGTCAGATAGATCGCATGACCCAGGCCTTCACGTTTGTTTTGAACCACGAATTGTGCGCGCAGATCGGGATAATTTTCGCGTACAAATGACTCGATCTTCTCCCCCAGGTACCCGATCACAAAAACAAATTCCGTAAAACCTGCTTTTACCATCCGGTCGATGATAAATCCCAGTATCGGCTTGCCCGCTACCGGGATCAAAGGCTTGGGCTGCGAGTATGTATGCGGCCGCAAGCGCGTGCCAACCCCGGCTACCGGAATGATCACTTTCATGCGACAAAGGTAGGCATTGGGCTATTTATCCGCCCCAAATTGATCATTGCGATATTGGGGGAACATCCCGAAAACGCAAAAAAATGTCACAAAACGACCCGAAATGTGACTGCCCGTAAGACAGTGGCAGGGCGGGTATGACAGTTTTCTTACAATTTTCATGGGTCTGAAAAACCGAATTTCTCAATTGTTTCGTAATTTTATAGGCTGAATAAGTACAGGCAAACCTTAACCATTCTTTAATCTATGATTAAAAGATTACTCCTCTCCGCGACAATTCTCTCTTTGACGGCCTATTTGGGAACAGCTCAGGTGGTCATCAATGAGTATTCCGCAGCCAACTGGTCCGACATCGCCGATAACTATGGCGAGTACGAAGACTGGATCGAATTGTATAATCCGGGCGCTTCCGCTGTTGACCTTTCCGGGTATCACCTGAGTGACCGCGATGATGAGCCAACCAAGTATGCCATTCCTGCCGGTGTAAGTATTGCAGCCGGTGGATATTTGCGCTTCTGGTGCTCAAGCAGAAATACGGCTGTGGGCACAAACTACCACACCAACTTTAAACTGACACAAACCACCGGTGCAGAAACCGTGGTATTTGCAGATGCTGCCGGCGCGATCATCGACAGTCGCGAACTGAATGATCCTAACCAGACAAATCACAGCTGGGGTCGCTATCCGAACGGTGCAGCCGATTGGAGAATTTTTACTGATCCTACTCCAAATGCATCTAATACCACAACGCCAAAGATCGCGTATGCATCTAAACCTGATATGGAACCGAATGC
>JAYRVB010000400.1:0-2541 GCA_041918775.1 Chitinophagales bacterium | reverse complement strand
CTCTCCTTGAAATTTGATGCAATCAAATTTTAAGGAGAGGGGCAGGGGGTGAGGATCAAAAAGGTGCTGATCATTTAGGGTAATGGATTGTTAACAAGGTAAAAGCACATTTCCTCGAACAATAGTAATTCGTTAATTAGCATCCCGATAGCTATCGGGAGAGCGCAGCTACATCCCGACCCCTCGGATTAGCAGGTTAGCAAGTGGAGTGTAATGCGGTTCTGATACTTGGGGATTGGCATTTTGATGGCTATTGGGGTGGGGTTGTGAGGTCCTGAAACCGGGGATCAGTATACTGAGGGCCATTGGGGGGCGCCGAGCGGCATAATGCCAAAGCGGGCTTAGCATACAACCTTTTCCCTATTTTTATCGTATTATTGAGTAACAGAAGCATACTCCTCATGGCACGAACTCCTGAAATGACAGAATTTATGGTCGATATTGACCTGTTTGATGCAGATTCTGCGGAATTTATTCAACTGATTCCCCGGCAGCGGGCTGTTGTGAATGCGATGATGTATGAAGGGAAGATCGTGCAATACAGCGTATCACTCGATCGCACGCGCCTGTGGATGATCATGATCGCCAGAGATGAGCATCAGGTGGTCGACTACCTCAACGAGTTCCCATTGAGCCGCTTTATGGATTTTACCATCCATCCGCTGATGTTCAGCAATTCTGCCCATCAGACCTTCTCGCAGATATCTTTGAACTGACCGAATCCGGTGCTTTGCCCTTTCCGACAAAAAGGCATTTTTGTGCATATCCCTGAATGCATGTAATTTAGGCTGCTCCCTGAGCCGGCATGTACATGCAAAGATCCACACCTTACCTACATACCCTGCAGTTGCGCATGCCTTTGCTGTTGATGTGGCTGTGCATTGCCTTTGCGATTTATCTCCGCCTGTTGCATTTGCATCTTCCCTTCGATAGAGATGAAGGAGAATATGCCTATGCGGCGCAGCGCATTTTGAAAGGTGATATTCCCTATGTCGATTTTGCCAATATGAAATTTCCGGGCTTGTATTATGTGTATGCTGCGGTGTTTAGTTTCGGTGCTGATGAAGTAGTAACGATTCGTATCACCACGCTTTTTATTTTTCTGGTCTCGGCAGCGCTCATTTTTTTCATTGCAAAAACATGGTGGAATACGATAGCAGCAGCGTATGCAGTAATATTTTTTACCTGCATGCAACATGCAGCGATCACCCAGGGATTGTATGCGAATGCTGAAGTATTTGTCTTGCTGTTTGCATTAACGGCCTTCGCCCTTATCTTATATGATCGCCATTCGAAATGGTATCTCCCGGCATTATCGGGCTTGTGTGTTGCAGCCGCGGTGCTCATCAAACAACAGGGAATTACATTCGCAGTATGCACGTTTTTTGCGCTTTTGTATACGGTGCCGAAAGCATGGCGTTGGCGCGCAGTGCTTTATTGGATCGCAGGGGCCGGTGTGTTGCCGATCGTGTTGATTTGCGTCTGGTGGCAGCAGGGGGCCTTGTCGCAGGTATACTTTTTTACTTTCAGATACGCAGGAGCTTATGCTGATCTGGTACCTCGGGCATTAAGCGCCTATTTATTTACCTCCAATGCCTCAGTCATACTCCGCAGCATTTATGCTTTTGTGCTGCTGGCCGGATTAGGGATGTGTATGTCTTTGTTTGCATTACGCAATGCACGAGTACAATTATTTTGGATATTCATTTTATGTTCAGCCTTAGCGATAATGCCCGGCGGATATTTTCGCATCCATTATTTTTTGTTTTTGTATCCGGCATGTGCCCTTGCCGGCGCTTATGCATGCCTGCGTATACAGGGATGGGAATGGCGACAAAAACCTGTCGGGTTTTTTCTCGTGCCGGCCTTGCTGCTTTTCATGGGCAATACTTTTGTAAATGTACCTGAATCTGTTCGCTGGACTTTGCAGCATGACAGCACCACACTTACCCGACATTTACATCCATACGCACCATTTGCTGATGCGCCGCGTATTGGTGCGTATATACGCGAACGTACAAGTGAAAATGACACACTCGGCATGATCGGCAATGAACCCGAATTATATGTCTACAGTGAACGTGCTGCAGCCACTACCCTGATGTATGCCTATCCTCTGGTGGAAAATACTACGTATACCGACGATATGCTTGCACAATTCATCGGAGAGTTGGAGGCCAATGCACCGGAAATGATGATCATTACGGATATTTCTTATACAGGACCAAATAAAGCAGCGATCGCTGAACTGTATACCTGGTGGTCGGAGTATAAGGTGCATTACGATAGTCTCACTACCTTTTGTACCAACGCAGCCTATACCCCATATTTTCAACCTGATGGTATTAGTCAAACCTGCGGTAAACGATCTGAGATCTATATATACTTGAGAAAACAGTAAAGGCATACTTGTCAGGCGGGTACTTGTGCAAGATCCTTTAACAAAAGCCCGTAAGCACCCTCAGCGGCATTTTCTGTATATTTACACATTGACCATTATTATGAGGCATACGCTCATCATTTTATTCGTAACCGGTGTAT
>JAYRVB010000399.1:0-5996 GCA_041918775.1 Chitinophagales bacterium | reverse complement strand
GTCGGATCTTGTATTTACCCCATTCAACAGCAAGGGACCGGGTCAAGGCCAGCACACCAGCTTTTCCGCAGGCGCTTGGCACCACATAGCCACTGCCTGTCCACGCATAAGTGGTAACAATATTCAATACACTGGCCGGTAATTTATTGTCTATCCAATATTTACCACAAGCCAGGGTGCAGTTATAGGTGCCTTTTAATACGATGTCGACCACTGAATCAAAAGCGCGATGACTTAATCGTTCTGTAGGCGAAATAAAATTTCCGGCAGCATTATTCACCAGCATGTCCACTTTCCCGCATTGCGCAATTGCAGTCTGTAACATGGCGTCCACTGCATCATAATCGCGCACGTCGCAGGCGATAGGTATACAAGTTGAACCGGTTGCGGCAGATAATTCCTCTGCTGTTTTACTGAGAACATCTATTTTTCTGGATGTAATGATCACAGTAGCGCCAAGTTCCAGGAAATATTTGGTCATGCTTCTGCCTAAGCCCGTGCCACCGCCGGTTACGATGATCACTTTTCCGGAGAAGGTTTGGGCGGGTAGCATTGGTTGATTGTACATGTGTTGATTTTTGTATAAAAATAGACATTCTGATAATACCTACCTTTACACCATGTCCATCTTCTCCCACCAGATTAAAGTGCGCGGATTTCACTGCGATATGTTTCAGCATGTGAACAATGCCCGATATCTCGAGCTTTTGGAGGAAACCCGCTGGGAATGGCTCAACAGCATGGGGCCTTTTGCCTATTTTGAAGAGAAACAACAGAGCTTTGTGGTGGTGAGTGTTACCATCCACTACCGATGGCCTGCCGTGCTCAATGACCTGCTCCATATTACCGTGGAAACCAAGCATATCGGTAACAGAAGCGCAACCGTACATCAACGCGTTACCCGTGTGGGTGATGATAAACTTATTGCGGAGGCAGACGTAACCTTCGCGCTTATCGACAATAAAACCGGCAAGGCTGTAGCGATAGATGCGGAGCTGACCGCACTTCTGGAAGCGGGAAGAAACTGATCAACGCAAGGTTTGCATAGCGCTCTCCAAACTGGCCATACTTGCATCAACATCCTCCATGCGACATGTGCCGACACTTAATCTGAACCACGGACTTTCGCGTTCCGTGCCAAAAGCATAAAATGGCACCAAAGCGATCCTGGCATCGTGCAACAGAAAAGCAGCTACATCCGCCATGGTTTCAATGACGGTGCCATCCTGTTTTATTTTTCCACGGAGATCACATCGCACAGTTAAGTAGATGGCGCTTTGTGGTTGAATGCAATCCACAGGATATCCCTTTGCATGCAGAGCTCTGAAATGTGCATAAAAACCATTCAATCTGTCCTGCACCTGTTGTTTGAATTGCAATAAAAATCCATCCACCGCAGCATCATTAGTCAGAAATTTCGCACTAGCCACCTGCTCTGCTTTCGGGGCCCAGGCACCGATGTGACTTAAAATACTTTTCATCTTGTCGATGATGGCACGCGGACCAAAACTCCATCCCACACGCACACCCGTTGCAGAAAACGCCTTGCTGATCCCATCGATATACACCACATGATCGCGCAAGGCCGGGCGGAGAGATACCGGATCGTAATGCACAGTATCTCCGAAGGTCAGGGTCCAATACAGTTGATCGTATAAAATATACAATGGCTTCTGATCAGGCGACCTGCGTGCATTTTCTGCGATCACCAGGTCGCAGATCTCCTCCAGTGCTTTTTTTCCAAAGGCAGTACCGGTTGGATTTAATGGGGAACACAAAGCGATCAGCGTGGCATCATGCACATAGGGGGCAATTTCTGCAGCTGTGGGCATGAAATCATTTTCGGGTTTGGCCACAACTTCTACGCGCTGGCAACTGCTTAAATGCGTATAATGATTATTATTCCAGCTTGGTATCGGATAGATCACTTTATCGCCCGGATCAAGCAACGTGATATATGTTGCATAAATCAGTGGACGTCCGCCACCGGCAATTAAGAATTCATCAGGACTGTATGATAGTCCTAAATGTTTCTCCACAAAATATTGTGCCGCCTTGCGTAAAATATCGATTCCGTTTGCTGCAGGATAATTGGTTTCATTGTTGCGATAGGCATCAATAATACCAGCTTCCAATTCAGCCGGGATGGGAAATATTTTAGGATCAAAATCGCCAATAGTAAGATTGTAAACCTTATCCCCTTTTTTGATCATATCGTTCACCTCACCGGCAAGCTTGATGATCTCAGAGCCGATCAGATTTTCGGCCATGTGCGAAACCTTGAGTTTTGCTGACGCTTGTACTGTACTTCCCATAGCTGCAAATTACGGTATTTTTTTCCGTAAAGGTAAAGCCATCCTCAGGGCCAAAACCACGACAAATTCGGCCTGTTTTCAGAAATCCAGAGGCATCAACGACTCAGCCTGTTGAGAAGATGTGTAAACCTGAAAGCCTTACTGCACATACACTGCCAGTTCGCGCTGCGGTACCAGCGTACCAAACGGTTTCAGGTCCATGCCCAGTTCACGTGCAAAAGCTTCAAAGCTGCCTTCCATTCCAGCGGTGACCGCCACTAATAAGCCACCGCTGGTTTGCGGGTCGCAGAGTAAAGCTTTGCTTGTTTCATTGAGGCCGGCGATCTTGTGTCCGTAACTCGCGAAGTTGCGATTGGTACCCCCGGGCACGGATCTTTGTGCGAGGTAATGGTCAAGTATCGCACGATCGATCACCGGAACCAGATCTGCTTGTATTTCAGCGCTGACCTGACTGCCTTCACACATTTCCGTTAAGTGTCCGAGCAATCCGAAGCCGGTCACATCAGTCATGGCTTCAATATAAGATAATGCACCAAACGCAGCACCTGCTTTATTTAACTGCATCATGCTTTCGGGGGCAATATCTGCGTGTTCAGGAAGGAGGATATCTTTTTTTTGCGCGGTGGTCAATATGCCCACACCGAGTTTTTTAGTGAGATACAAACGACATCCGACAGATGCGCCTGCATTTGTTTTTAATTGATGTAATGGCACTAATCCGCTCACGGCTAAACCAAATACAGGCTCCGGACAATCGATACTATGTCCACCTGCCAAAGGAATATTGGCTTCCGCACAAGCTTGTCGCGCACCATCTAAAACGAGTCCTGCATAACGAGGATCTACTTTATCAATAGGCCAGCCCAATATCGCAATTGCCATCAAAGGTGTTCCACCCATGGCATAGACATCGCTGATGGCATTTACACTTGCAATTTTGCCGAATTTCACCGGATCATCAACGATGGGCATGAAAAAATCGGTGGTGCTCACCAATCCGGTTCCATTGCCTAAATCGTACACAGCCGCATCGTCTTTAGTTTCGTTGCCAACCAGCAGGTTTGGGAAGATCTGTTGCTTTCCTACAGATTGTAATATCTCATCTAATATCTTGGGGGAAATTTTACATCCACAACCTGCACCATGCGAGTATTGTGTGAGTTTGATCGGTGGTAGATTCGTCATCATTGTTGTATGCTGTCTGAATATGTTTTGTGTTGTGTCGTGTTCGCTAAAGAAATCAATGCAGCTGCATGCACGTGTTTGTCTATGGTTGGAATTTCCAAAGTATGAATTTGTTGTTGATCGCGTTGACTTAAACCATATGCATAAGTTTTATCATAATACACCAACACGATACGCGTAGCTTCTGCCAGTTCACCTGCTTCAAAATGTGCAAGGGCTGCTTTGGCGTGCTGACCGCCGAGTCTGCGTGTGATCTTTTCTACTGCACGTGTAATGCCTTCTGCATCAAAGTGACCATATGTATCCACGAGATATCGTACGCGTTCTTCCAATGGCACATCGCAAAAGAACACCGGAGCGCTGCGCATACCTTTCCAAAAAGATTCCGGAATGAATACGGTGCCGATCAGATGACTTTCATCCTCTACCCAGATACGTTTTTCAAGGTTCATACCTGCGAGCTGTTCGAACAGTAAATTTTCAAACATTTCTGTAGAAGGTTGAGCCATCTCACCCAGATCGCCGAAGGCACTGCCTTTATGATGCGCCAGTTTTTCGAGGTCGATCACCTGTTCGCCCGCAGCAGCCAATCCTTCTAACATCAGCGTTTTTCCACTTCCGGTGCGGCCACCAAGAATGGCAAGTTGCAGCGGTTGGCTTAGGATATCATGCACGCGGGCTCTGTAGGCTTTATAGCCGCCCTTCAGCACCACGGTATCAAATCCGGCAAAATCGAATAGGGTGGCCATACTTTTACTGCGCATACCTCCACGCCAGCAATGCACAGCTAATGAGCGGTCGGTGGATAGTGCTTCCACTTGTGCGATGAACTGATCGAGTTTCGGACCGGTAATAGCGAGGCCTTTGCGAATGGCCGCCTGGCGACCTTCGTGTTTGTAACTGATGCCTACCTGTGCGCGCTCCGTATCGTCGAACAGCGGAATATTTACCGCACCTGCAATATGACCCATCGCAAATTCTCTCGGTGCACGAACATCAATGACCACACGTGTGTTGCGGTGTTCCAGAAAGGCAGATATCGGTAATTCCTTGAACAAAGATTAGCTTTGGTGTAAAATTACAGTACTTGATGCAGGTAAGATCTATTTTTATGTATGTCTTCGTGTTGTTTTTGGCAACACCACTGGCCACACAGGCACAACAAGTGTCTAAGATGCAGAAATTTTACCTGGCCACTATCGACATGCAGGGCACGCAATTGCCATTTCAGATGTCGGTGACACTCATCTACTATGCTCCGGATAATCTGATCCCATATAGTTTTACCCTTATCAATGGCGACGAAAATATCAGTGGAATGATCATGCCATCTGCGCACCGTGATACCTTTACCTGTGTCATGCCGGTATTCAACACCGCAATCATCTTTACCACTACCAAAGAGGCACAAGTGTTCAATGGGTATTTTATCGACTATAGTCGAACAGGTAATTATACCCTGCCTTTCAGTGCGCGTATGCTCCCCGACAATCAGGAAGACACCCGTTTTGTATGCGCCCGGGAAACTCCGCCTACGGTGAATGTGCATGGCAGGTATACAGCAGTATTTTATGATAATGGAGTTCCTGATAGTACTGTGGGCATTTTTGACCAAACGGGAAAGGATCTGCGCGGTACTTTTCTCACTACCACCGGCGATTATAGATTTCTGTCGGGAAATGTATGTGGTAACCGTATGTATTTATCAGCCTTTGATGGCTCACATGTGTTTTTATTTGAGGGGGAGGTGCAAGCGGACAGTACCATACTTGGACATTTTTATAGCGGCAGTCATTTTCATGCCACCTTCACTGCGCGAAGTAACCCGCAGGCTAAATTGCCGGATGATACCAAGCTCACCTATTTGAAGCCGGGATACGATAAGATCGATTTCCGCTTTCCGGATATGCAAGGGAATATGGTGAGTTTGAGTGATGCGCAATTTGTCAACAAACCGGTCATCATCACGATCACCGGAAGCTGGTGTCCGAATTGCATGGATGAAACAAGCTATTTAAGTGAGGTGGAAGAAAAGTATGCCGACAGTGATCTCGAGATCATCGCTTTATCTTTCGAACGCAAAACAGATTCGGCAAGTTTTGCTACTGCGGTCAATAAGGTGCGCGCGCATTTCGGCACTGATTTTATCTATCTCAATGCCGGGTTGCCGAAAACTGCTAGCGAAGCCCTGCCCATGCTGAACAAAGTGATGGGCTTTCCGACTATGATCCTTTTAGACCGCAATCATCGTGTGGTATCCATTCATACCGGCTTCTCCGGTCCGGCCACCGGCAAGCTGTTTCTCGAATTTCAAAAGAAATTCGAGCTGGAATTGGAACAGGCGATGAGGAAGTAGTAGGTGATGTTGTTGCCTGTATGAGCAGCTATGCAAAACAGGGAAAAATTTTCTCAGAATGCGTTGTCTTTGAGCCCTTGGTTGCGTTGCATTTGATGAGCATGTTATAATTGATGGTCAAAATCCTTACATTTATCATG
>JAYRVB010000398.1:0-3795 GCA_041918775.1 Chitinophagales bacterium | reverse complement strand
GTGTGCATTTATGGACAGCATCTGGTTCTCAGCCGTTGAATCTGAGGTGTATGCCCTTGCCACTTTCTTCTTTGTGATCGTATTCTGGTCGATGGTAAAATGGGAATCGCATGCCGATGATCCGAACAGCGACCGTTGGATTTTATTCATGGCTTTGATGATGGGATTATCCATAGGGGTGCACTTATTGGCATTGCTGGTGATCCCTGCCATTGCCTTGATCTACTATTTTAGAAATTATACTTACACCCGAAAAGGCCTGCTTTACACCTTATTGATCGGTGGTGGTCTGGTGGCGTTTTTGTTGTATGGCCTGCTGGATAAATTTATTGCTTTAGGCGCCGGTTTCGATCGCTTGTTTGTGAACAAAATGGGAATGCCATTTGGCAGTGGATTGATCTTTTACGGAATCATTATTGTAGGTGCAACTATTTGGGGAATTCGCCGTGCGATCATGCGCAATAACCGTGTGTTGTATCTGGCATTAATGTCCTTTACGTTTCTTACGATCGGTCTTACTTCTTATGCCATGGTACTCATCCGTGCGAAAGCTGAACCGGTGATCAATATGAACGGCATCAATGATGTACACTCTTTCCTCTCCTATCTCAAACGCGAACAATATGGTAGTCGCGAATTGTTATACGGTCCATACTGGACAGCACAACCAATTGAATATGAGAAAGGAAAAGAAAAATATGGTGTGGTTGAGGGCAGTGATAAATACGAAGTGATCTCGCACGAATTTGTGCCTGTATATAAGGTGCCTGCGGAATATGCCAATTCTCCGGAAGCCCGTGTGCTCATTGAACGCAACAGGGAAGTATTTTTCCCACGCATGGGTTCATTAGAAGACAGACATGCAGGTTTATACTATGATTTTGCAAATGTGCCACAAGGCCAGGAAGAAACATACGTGCCAAGCTTTGGCGACAATATGAAATTCTTTACGAATTATCAGCTTGGTCATATGTTCTGGCGTTATTTCATGTGGAATTTCAGCGGTCGCCAAAACGATTCGCAAGGAAATTTCTATGATGGCTATCGCGATGGAAACTGGATCACCGGCATCTCATTTATTGACGAAGCCAAAAATCCGCAATTGGAAGATGTGCCTACTTCACTGCGTGAGGTAACCGCACACAACGCATATTATCTGTTGCCTTTCATACTGGGTATCATGGGAATGGTCTATCAGTTGCGCAACGACAAACGCGGTTTTGCGGTGGTGTTTACCTTGTTCTTTTTCATGGGCTTCATGAACATCATCAACATGAACCAACCACCTACAGAACCTCGTGAACGCGACTATGCTCAGGTGGGTGCGTTTTTTGCTTTTGCCATCTGGATCGGATTTGGATTAGCTGCTGTTGTAGAGCTGGCAAAAAATTACACCAAGAAAGTGATCCAGGAATATGCATTGTATACCGGTATCATTGTATTAGCGATGTATATCACCGGATTGACCATGTATAATTTCATGTCATTTATCGAGATATTAGTCTTCACCATTGCTGTTACCCTGCTGATGGGCTTTATTGCTTCGCTGGTGTATAAGGCAACGAAGAAGGAACTTTCGCTAGCTATAGTGGCCTTCCTGTTATGTGTTCCGGGACCGCTGCTGATGGCTACGCAGGGATGGGATGATCACGACAGAAGTGGTCGTACTTTCGCGCGCGACATTGCCAGAAATTATCTGGAGAGCTGTCCGCCTAATGCGATCCTGTTTACACAGGGTGATAACGATACCTATCCTTTGTGGTATGCACAGGAAGTGGAAGGTATACGCACAGATATTCGTATTGTGAATCTGAGCTTATTGGGTGTTGATTGGTATATCAATCAATTGCGCAATGCCACAAATGATTCCAAGCCTATCAAGTTATCTCTTGATGCGAAGAAAATACTCGGCGACAAGCGCAATCAAATTGTATCAAACGACAAGAGTAAATTCCGCAACTCTACCATGGAGTTGATCGATTTCATTGATTTCATTGGTCAGGATGACCCTAAGTATCAGATCTACAATCCGGGATTGGAGGAATATTTCAGTTACATGCCCACCAATAAGCTCAAGCTCAGCATTGACACGAAAGCAATGAAAGAAAACGGCATCGTGCCCGAATCGTTGCAAGGGGGCATGCGCAGTCAGCTCACCTTTAACCTGAAGAACAAAACATTATTGAAGAACGACCTGATGACGCTCGACCTTGTGGCGAACAACATCAACGAGCGTCCGATATGTTTTGCTATCAGTGTTACTTCTGATTCACATCTGGGCATGGAGAAATATCTGATGCAACGCAACATGGTGTATCAGCTGATGCCGGTGGAAATGGAGAATGCTGAAGGCAAGATGGATGGTTTTGGTAAAAACATGGATACGGACATCCAGTATGATATGCTGGTGAACCAAAAAGATAAGTTTACGTATGGTGGTATTGAAGAAGGTGTAAGCATGTATATTGATCCGAGTGGATATGGTTCATTGCTTACGGCTAAATACCTCAATTACTTCGACCTGGTGAAAAGCCTGAATGATGAGCGCATGTATTTGGAAGCACAGGCGCGCCAGATGATGACGGATACGGTAAATCAGGAATACAACGAAGTTGGGCAGCAGCTCCTGAAGGAGAGTGCCGATAAAAAGGAAAAAATGATCACCACACTGGATCTGATGATGCAGTTGTTCCCTGACAAGAGTTTGCCATACGATTACAATATGGTGAATGTTGCAGAGATGTATCAATTGTTGAACCAGGACGAAAAGGCATTGGAGATCATTAAGGCCTTGTTCCCTAAAACCATGGAAGAGCTGGAGTATTATTTCCGCATGAGTCGCAAGAGTTTGTTCACAGGCAGCATGTTCCAACAGGATCAACTGCGTGCAGAAACCTGTATTGCCTATGCGATCAATATTTCTAAAAAAGCCGGCGATACCGCCTTTGCAGATAAATTGCAAGCAGACTATGATGCACTGCGTTTGCAGTATGGCATACCATCAATGAATGAGAGAAGGGCAAAATAAATTTCAGCGCAAGAAGTTCGACAACCTGGTTTTCGGCAGACAACCGGTTGTTGAACTGCTGATGCGCGATGCATCTGTCGACAAGATATTGTTGTCGAAGTCTGCACAAGGCGATGTGATCCCGCAAATAAAGGGATTAGCTGCAGAGCAACAGATCCCGATCCAATATGTTCCGGTAGAAAAATTAAATGCCCTCACAGGTGGAAATCATCAGGGGGTGATCGCTTTTACGGCGGCCATCAGCTTTCAAAAGATCGACGACCTGCTGCCCTTTATCATTGAACAGGGCAAGGTGCCTTTGATCCTGATACTGGATGGGATCACAGATGTACGGAATTTTGGTGCTATTGCGCGCACTGCATATGCGAGTGGTGTGGATGCCATCATCATACCGGCCAATCACACCGCACCGGTCAATAGCGATGCCATGAAAACCAGTGCCGGCGCCTTGCAGGAAATTCCGATATGCCGGGAAAAAAACTTTGAATTGGTGTTGCAATACCTCAAACTCAACGGCTTACAAATTCTTGGTGCAGACAGTCACGCCGACACCTTAGTACAGCATCAGGACCTCACAGTGCCCACCGCATTCATCATGGGTTCTGAAGATGAAGGCATCAGTGCTGTTTCGCGAAAACACCTGACAGCCACCATAAAGATCCCAATGCACAACCCGTTTGATTCTTACAATGTTTCTGTTGCCACAGGCATGATCCTGTATGAGGCGATGCGGCAGAGGGGGTGAGGTAATTTGTTAATTCGTCAAT
>JAYRVB010000397.1:0-10550 GCA_041918775.1 Chitinophagales bacterium | reverse complement strand
TGATGAACATTTGAAAAATGTTGGGAAAGAGCGATACTTTGTGCCATCTGATAAATCCAGTTCTTCGTACAAGATCCTGAAATTCATGTACCGCTTTTTTACAGCGGATGCCGACTTTACCATTGCTTTCGGAAAATCCATGGACATTTTCGGGAATCCGGTGGATATGGAGGGGAATAGTCATGACGGCAATGGCAATATGATCGACATCCGTGATTATTTCAGGTCGCATGGCAGATTGAGTAATGATAATCAGCGCGATTCCGTGTATACGAAGATGCTGAGCGAAGCCATTGTCACCGCTTTCAAAAAGAATACAGTGGCCTTGCCGGAGCACGTGGTAGCCTTTGCTGCATTTAAACTCTTTCAAAAGAAACACCACAACAGCGACCTGTATTCTGTGTTGCGCATGGCCGAAGAATTCAGGGAATTAGACAGAGCAGATTTACGGGATGCAGTAAAGTCGCTCATAAAAGAGTTGCAAAAACTGCAAAACAAAGAAGAGATCCGCGTAGACCCTATTGTGTTGGCAGAAGACCTGGATCTGCTCATCGACTATGCAACAAAAAAACTTGGTGTATATCACCCTAAGCGTCCATTGATCAAATTGCGCAACGGCAATATCAAATGTCAGGATATGAAGTTGTTGCTCTTTTATCAGAATCGCCTCGAAGGATACGGACTGGAAAAACATGTCTGAAAAGTATAGTGTCGGCGTAATTGGTGCCGGTAGTTTCGGTACAGCAGTGGCCAATCTTTTGGCCGAGAACAGTCATGTGTATTTATATTCGCGCCGCCCTGATTATGTAGAGCAGATGGAACAGACCCGTAGCTCTTCCGGACAGGCACTGCATCAAAATATCACACCGGTACATGATATAGGTCGTGTAGCGAAGGAATGCTACGTATTATTCCCTATCGTTTCCAGCGACGGCTTCAAGGATACGATTCGCACGATGTCGCCCTTTCTGCGACCTGACCATATTTTGATCCACGGTACTAAGGGATTGGCCTTAAAAAAGAAAGGGCTTGAAAAGCTGAAAGAAAAATCGCGCATCTCCGGTAAAAATGTGCTCACCATGAGTCAACTGATCCGTCGCGAAAGTGTGGTTGTGCGCATTGGTTGTCTGGCAGGACCTAACCTAGCCAGGGAAATTGCACAAGGCTTTCCGGCAGCTACGGTGATCGCCAGCAGGTTTGATGAAGTGATCCATGAGGGGCATCGCCTGTTGACCAGTCCGAGATTTCAGGTATACGGCAGTCACGATATCGTTGGTGTAGAATTAGCCGGCGTATTAAAAAATATTCTGGCCATTGGCTCAGGCGCTGTGAGCGGTTTAGGATTAGGCGAGAATGCACGGGCCTTGTTCATCACGAAAGGCTGGGCAGAGATCATCAAACTCAGCGAAGTGCTCGGCGCAGATGTAAAATCCTTCCTGGGACTTGCCGGAATTGGCGACATCATTGCCACCTGCTCCTCTCCCAACAGTCGAAATTTTTCCGTTGGTTATCGATTGGCCAAAGGTGAAAAAATACAAGAGATCCGTGACTCCATGGAGGAAGTAGCTGAAGGTATCAATACCATTCGCATCGCAAACGGACTGGCCAACTTTCACGGTATCCATTGTCCCATCATCAAAACCCTATATCAGGGCATTTTCGAAGACCTGAATGTTCAAACAGGTATTGAATATCTGATGCGGTCGAGAAAAAGTATGGATGTAGAGTTTTTATAAACCTTCCACTTACATCTTCGCAAAGGAGATCTTCATTCCCGGTGTGATGCCATACTGTGCGGCAAATCCGGAATTCACCTCCACTACATACATCGCAGGTCCCTGCGAAGGGATAGACGCTTCAGAAAATGGTTGCGCATCTGCTGCAATGGAAACAATATGCATACCGGAAGTCACATACATGATGTCGAGTGGTATGATGGTATTCTTCATCCAGAATGAACGTGGTTCATCCCGATCAAAAATAAAGAGCATCCCCTGGTCATTGCGCATGAATGAACGATTCATCAAGCCCTGTTGCTGCTCAGCAGGTGTTTCCGCGATCTCAATGTCGATCTTCGTAAGTGTATTTCCCGCGGCATCCAGAAAAGTAAGTTCACCTTCTTTCATAAACTGTGGTTGACCATCTGTTAGTTTTTTCGCGGGTGGACGTGTGGGTTCTTTTTCATTGGTACAGGCCGACAAGACACTTAACAGGAGCATCATGGGTAGGATCACTTTGCGCATAACAAGAATTAAACGCCAAATATACCGCAAATCCCGTTCCATGAAAGCCTCATTCGTCGCCTAAATACCCACTTTCGTCGAACTTCAGGGGGTTTCGGGCGCAATGGAATGGCAGTGGAAGCCGCTTTGCCCTTACATTTGTATGAAAATGAGTGATATGCAGATCGTAGACGACCCGAATAAGCAGAAGGACGACAAAAACTCCGCACAGGAGCAAAACGAATACTATGCAGGATATACACCGCGCAGATACTATCTGACCGGTGTAGCCTTATTGATTTTTGGTGTTTTTTACCTGCTCGACAGGGCTACCAACCTGGACGTACCATTGAATTTTATTCAATGGGAATGGATCATCATCATTGTAGGTATCCACCTCGCTGAAAAAAGCCGCTTCACCGGTGTATCCTGGATCGTATGTATCGGTATAGGTGCCTGGTTTTTACTCGACAATTTTATTCCGGATTTGAATTTACGCCTGTACTTCGGCCCGCTGTTGGTGATCGGTGTCGGGCTGTATCTGATCTTCGGTCGCCAACGCAGCAGTTATCGAAAATACACGCACATGCAAAGCGATCAGTATAAAAAATACACCAATCAGGGTGCATTTAGTACAGAAGGTTCTGAAAGTGATGATTATCTGGATGTAGTAACTGTATTTGGCGGGTCTAAAAAGATGATCTATACCAAATCCTTTAAAGGCGGAGAGGCCGTGAGCATTTTTGGCGGCACAGAGATCAACCTGAGTCAGGCTGATTTTGAGGGACAAGTGGTGTTAGAGCTCACACAGATCTTTGGCGGTGCCACATTGATCATCCCACCACACTGGGATATGAAACGCAATGAAATGGTATCCATTTTTGGCGGTGTTGAAGACAACCGACCAACAACCAATACTGCGGTAGACCACAAAAAACAATTGATCCTGAAAGGCACCAATATTTTTGGGGGCATCGAGATTAAAAGCTATTGATCCTGAGCCATGTCGACACCGCATGTATTAAATGCCTCCTACATTCGCCCGCTGATCATCAGTTGGTTGATCTGGATCATTGTACATGCCGGTGTGTTATATTGGTTATCCATGGACCCTGTGCATGCGATCGCCGATAGCGTTGTGTTCAATTTTATTCTGATCGATTGCAGCATATTGCAATTGTTCATCATGCAGTATTACTTTCCTAAGAAAGATCGATTCAGTTTCGTGATCATCAATGCATTGGGTATTGCACTTACCTCTACGGCATTGAGCACATTCTTTTTGCGACTGATCTTCCATAATGATGCTGCATATATCGACTTTCTGCAAACCGCCTTCCCGGTGAAACTGGGTGTATCCTTATTACTGGCGGCTTGTATGACCATGATCAATATTCTGGTGTATACCATCAAAGACGAGCAGATCGGCATTCAGCGCAAGCATGAAGCAGAGCAGATGACCAAGGAGGCAGAACTCTTTCAATTGAGAAGTCAGCTGCAACCACATTTTCTGTTCAACAGCCTGAACAGCATCAGTGCCTTAGCCGGCAGTAAACCGGATCAGGCCCGCACCATGATCCAGCAACTCAGTGATTTTTTGCGTGGTACTATTCGCAAGGATACTGCACAATTGATCACGCTGGAGGAAGAACTCAAACACCTGCGATTGTATCTGGAGATCGAAAAAGTGCGCTTTGGGCACAGATTGCAAACAGATATTCAGTGTCCGGATAATTGTCATCAATTACAGATCCCTTCTCTATTGTTGCAACCGGTATTGGAGAATGCCATCAAATTCGGATTATACGACACCCTGGATAATGTGCTGATCTCTATCCAGGCAAAAGAGGAAAAACCCTATTTATTCATCACCATTACCAACCCCTACGACAAGGATACACAAAGAGTGAAAGGCACGGGGTTTGGACTGAGTGCCGTGCAACGCAGATTGTTCTTGTTGTATTCGCGTAATGATCTGCTGATCACTTCAAAGACTGAAAATACCTTTACCACCACCCTTATCATTCCACAAGCTGTATGATCAAAGTAATCATTATCGACGACGAACCACTTGCGCGCAGTATTGTAGCCGAATGCATAGCCGCTCATCCCGATTTGCAGATCGTTGCTGAATGCGGTGACGGGTTCGAAGGTGTAAAGGCCATCAGCCAGCATCAACCCGACCTCATTTTTCTGGACGTGCAAATGCCCAAGATCAATGGGTTTGAAATGCTTGAGCTGCTCGACACAATGCCCGCAGTCATTTTCACCACGGCATTCGACGAATATGCCATCAAAGCATTTGACATCTCTGCGATAGATTATTTGTTGAAACCTTTCAATAAAGAGCGCTTCGACAAGGCGATCCAAAAATGGCGCGACAGCAATAAGCAGGTACAGGTGATACAGGAGGCTGTGGAATCGATACCTGCAGAACAACAACCTCAGCGTGTAGTGATCAAACTCAATAATAAGATCAAGATCATTCCCTTCATGGATATTCAGTTCATTGAAGCCGCAGAAGATTATGTGATGATCCATACTGCGGAAGGACGCTTCATGAAACACAAAACCATGTCGTTCTTCGAACAGGCACTGGATAAAAATCAATTTGTGCGCTGTCATAGAAGTTACATAGTAGATGTGCAACAGATCGTACGACTGGAAGCTTACGAGAAAGATAGTCAGATCGCTATTCTCCGCTCCGGCGCAAAAGTTCCGGTGAGTAAAACCGGCTATTCAAGGTTGAAGCAAATACTGGGTGTATAAATATACCGGTGTGCTTATCCTGCACTCCCCTACCCGTTCTGTTGACTAAACATTATTGTGTGATGATCAATGGTTGCTGTAAGTGTCTGCCATCAGTACACCATATATGTATATAATACATGCCCGCAGGTTGCGTGCATTCCAAATTGATCTTTTCTTTGTCGAATACCTGTTGGGTATACAATACATTTCCTAATTGGTCGATCAGGCTCACTGATCGCATCTGCATCCCTTCAATAATCACGTAACCTGTTGTCGGATTCGGGAAAATGTGTACATCGTATGTAGCCGGCTCAGAGATACCGATGGGTATAATGGTGGTATCTGCACAAATGATCTGCATATCCACTCCGGCGAAAGGCAAAAGTCCTTCATGCGTGGGTAACCAGGAGGAAAAGGTTTCACCCTCCAGTGCATAAGTAAAAGGAAAATCCGTGATCTCAATTTCTCCGGGCACCTGCATGCAATTTACACCTTCGGGTGATGCAAGGTATAATAACATATCATCTGCAAACGTACCATCCGGAATAGCGTGTCCAAATAAAGCAAAATCATGATCGTTCTGTTCAATGATTACTTTGATAAATTCGAGTTCGTATGTATGGTACCAGGCTGTAAACAACGTATCTGCTGTTACATCAAGTTTTATCAATCCTGTTGCATGCGTACCGCCGGTGTTGATCAGGGTCATCGCATAATGCATATCTGCGGTGCGAATAAGGTCGCCTGCGAAATCACCGGTTCCGGTATCAAATTGTTTTACCCATTGCGTTACACCACTGCTATCGATGTATCCGATCAGCACATCATATACACCATCATTCATCGTAGCCAGAAAAAGACAGGCACCATCAGGAGCCGGTGCAATGGATTCAGCAGCAACGTAGGCATCTTCCACAGAGCTGGTGGTGTTTAGCCAAAGCAGACTGCCGTCTTCGGCAAATTTTGCAACAAACGCATCCGTCATCGATGCAAAAAAACCGGAACTTAAATACCCGGATGCCAGGAACTCACCGGTATTTAACTGGATCACATCGCGTACTTCACCAACACATTCGTCGCACAAGGAAATGCGTTGCATCCATTCAAATTCCATTTCGTGGTTTAATCGCACGATGGTCGGCTGATAGGTGATCGCAACCAGCGACATGGTATCGCTATATCCACCCAGCAGAAAACCGCCATCGAGGGTGCGGGTCATGGTGTTGGCGACTTCACTTAATGAACGTCCGTAAAAAGCGCTTTCCAAAAGAACACCGTCCGCATCCACGTGAAAAAGTCCCATATCGTATCCGGTGGAATCGCGGAAACTCGTACCGGCTATATACAGAGAACCATCGAAATCCTGCGATATGGCGCGCGCCACATCTTCATGATCGGTGAGGTATCTGGCCGACCATTCCATATTTCCAACACTATCGGTTTTCACAACCACATAATCCATGAAATCCGACAATGCATTTGAGCTGCCGCACATGGCATATCCACCATCAATGGTTTGCACGATACCCCCTGCATATTCTGTGGCCGGGGTGCCGTATTGCACGGCAACACTTTGTGATTGACCTATACAAGGTATAGCCAAACCAGCGAGGAGAACGGTAAGGCGCATGTGAAGTAGAATTGGTGTTATCAAATGTAGAGAATTCTAACCTAAAACCGTGCGGTATACGAGTGCTAAAATGCAACAAGCCCCTTCTTTTGGAAGAGGCTTGTTTATTTATTTGTGGATGTATGATTACATCATACCATCCATTCCGCCCGGCATTCCACCCGGCATCGGATCTTTCTTTTCCGGTTTGTCTACGATGGTGCATTCAGTAGTCAGCAACAATCCGGCAATGGAAGCTGCATTCTCAAGCGCCACGCGTGTAACTTTTACAGGATCGATAACCCCTGCTTTGAGGAGGTTTTCGTATTTCTCGCTACGTGCGTTAAAACCGAAATCTGCTTTTCCTTCGCGTACTTTCTGCACTACGATAGAACCTTCAATACCGGCATTTGCCACAATGGTGCGGATAGGTGATTCCAAAGCTTTCTTGATGATATCGAAACCGATCTTCTCATCTTCATTACCACGGAGTTTGTCCAGGGCGTCGATCGCACGGATATATGCTACTCCACCACCAGCTACGATACCTTCTTCAACAGCAGCACGTGTGGCATGCAATGCATCGTCAACACGGTCTTTCTTTTCTTTCATGGCTACTTCTGTAGCAGCACCTACGTATAATACAGCCACACCACCACTCAACTTCGCCAGACGCTCCTGCAATTTCTCGCGGTCGTAGTCTGAAGTAGTTTTTTCGATCTGAGTTTTGATCTCGTTGATGCGCGCTTTGATATCGTCTTTTTTGCCTTTACCGCCAACGATGGTGGTATTGTCTTTGTCAACGGTAATGCGCTCAGCACGACCCAGATAGGTAAGGTCGGTTTGTTCGAGTTTGTGACCAAGTTCTTCGCTCACTACAGTTCCGCCGGTAAGTACCGCGATATCCTGCAACATCTCCTTGCGACGATCGCCGAAACCAGGTGCTTTCACAGCACATACTTTGATGGTTCCGCGGATCTTGTTCACTACCAGGGTTGCCAATGCTTCGCCATCCACATCTTCAGCGATGATGAGCAATTGAGCACCTTGTTGCGCTACTTTTTCCAATACAGGAAGGAGATCCTTCATGGTGCTGATCTTCTTATCGTAGATCAAAATATAGGCACGGTCCATCTCCGCTTCCATTTCATCCGCATTGGTGATGAAGTATGGAGAAAGATACCCGCGATCGAACTGCATTCCTTCCACAACATCAGAGTAGGTATCAGTACCTTTTGCTTCTTCCACGGTGATCACACCATCTTTCGACACTTTTGCCATGGCATCAGCGATCAGTTTGCCGATCTCTGAATCATTGTTTGCCGAAATGGCAGCCACCTGCTCGATCTTTTTGATATCGTTCCCAACGTTCTGTGCCATCTTCTTCAACTCAGCAACAACAGTTTCAACAGCTTTGTCGATACCGCGCTTCAGGTCCATTGGATTGGCACCTGCTGCTACGTTTTTCAAACCTGCACTCATAATGGCTTGTGCCAATACCGTAGCGGTAGTGGTACCGTCGCCGGCCACATCGCTGGTTTTGCTGGCTACTTCTTTCACCATCTGTGCACCCATATTTTCGATCGGGTCTTCCAGTTCAATTTCTTTGGCTACAGTAACACCATCTTTGGTTACATGAGGTGCTCCGTATTTCTTTTCGATAACCACGTTGCGACCTTTAGGGCCCAGGGTTACCTTCACGGCATTTGCCAATGCATCCACTCCGCTTTTCAGTTTCTCGCGTGCTTCAACGTCGAATTTTATGATCTTAGCCATCTTCGTGTATTTAGGATATTTGTTTAGTTAATCGTTATATATTCTTCTAAATCAGTTATTTATGATCTCAGAGAATGGCGAAAATATCAGATTCGCGCATGATGAGATACTCAACACCATCGATGGTGATCTCTGTGCCGGCATACTTACCATACAACACAGAATCGCCCACTTTAACGGTTACAGGCTCGTCTTTTTTACCGGGACCTGCAGCCACGATAGTGCCTTTTTGGGGTTTTTCTTTTGCTGTGTCAGGGATAATGATACCACCTTTGGTCATGGTTTCAGCAGCAGCCGCCTGCACGATCACTCGGTCGGCCAATGGTTTGATAGTCAATTTAGATTTTGCCATATAGTTCCAGTTTTATTTCAAAAGTGTGAATAGATAAGCCGCCTTCAGCACATTTCATGCCTCGCACAATAAGCGGTAATTATGGCGCAAGGGGGCGACAAAATTGCAGAAATGGCATGGAAATTGCCTTACCTATTGTCATTCCAGGCTGGGTTTGGTGTGTACGGGACTCAATAGCCGTATTTCTCCTTCCAGCGTTCACGGAGGAATTTGCGCACTTCTGCCTCCCGACTATTATCGCCCGGGTCGTAGAGTTTTTTGCCTTTTATGGCTTCAGGCATGAATTCCAGATCCGCAAAGTTTCCGGCAAAATCGTGGGCATATTTGTAGTCTTTGCCATAATTCAGCTCCTTCATGAGCTTGGTAGGGGCATTGCGGATAGCCAGGGGCACCGACAGATCGCCTGTTTCCCTGACCACCGCATAGGCATTTTGCAGGGCTACATAGCTTGCATTACTTTTTGGGGAGGTAGCCAGGTAGATGGCGGTTTGCGATAAGGGAATACTGCACTCAGGATAGCCCAGCATGGTCACCGATTGAAAACAGGCGGTTGCCAGCAGGAGTGCATTTGGGTTGGCATTGCCAATGTCTTCGCTTGCCAATATCAACATACGGCGGGCAATAAATTTAGGGTCCTCCCCCGCGTCGATCATCCGCACCAGATAATATAAGGCAGCGTTTGGATCACTTCCGCGCATACTTTTGATGAAGGCGGATATGAGGTCATAATGCTGCTCCCCATTTTTGTCGTATTGCGCCGTTTTTGTCTGAACGATCTCTTTCACCAATTGATCAGTGATCTGCACACGGCTGCTGAGTACCGTTTCATCGATCAATTCGATGATGTTCAACAATTTTCTGGCATCACCCCCACTCATGGCCAGGAGGGCATTGTCTTCTACAACTTCATACGGGCGCTTGGATATTTCTACATCCGTTGTGATGGCCCGCTGTACCAATTGCAGCAGATCGCTTTTACTGAGTTCCTGCAGCACGTATACCTGGCAACGCGAGAGCAAGGCGTTGATGACCTCAAAGGATGGATTTTCTGTAGTAGCACCGATCAGCGTGATCCAGCCTTTTTCCACGGCACCTAATAAAGAATCCTGTTGTGCTTTATTGAAGCGATGGATCTCGTCGATGAACAACACGATCTTGCCGCTGCGTTGCGCCTTTTCAATGATCTCCTTTACATCCTTCACGCCGGCACTCACCGCACTCAGCGAAAAAAATGGTAAGCCGGCAGCTTTGGCCAGTATGTTGGCCAGGGTAGTTTTTCCTACACCCGGAGGGCCCCACAGGATCATCGAAACCAGACGCCCCGATTCTGTCATTTTACGCAACACCTGGCCTTCACCAACGAGGTGTTGTTGACCGATATACGTATCCAGTGAAGTAGGTCGCATTCGCTCAGCGAGCGGTGCTGTTTCAAAAAGCATGCGACAAAAGTACGGATTACCCGAGATACCAATAATCCTGATGTGAGATCAGGTCAGTTTCCGCCTTTGGAAGTATTCATGACCATGTGCAGGTCGTTCTTTGCACCGATCTCCAACACATCCACCAGATCCTGAATGGTGAGTGTAGCATCTGCACGCAGTAAAACAAGCTTATCTGTTTCCGTAGCAGTGGCATTCACTAATGTAGATTCGAGCAATTCGAACATCACCGGCTGATCATTCACATAATATTGCTTTTCAGCCGTGATGGTCAGCGATACTTCCTGTTTGTTATATGTTGTAGATACATTTTCGGCACTTGGCAGCAACACCTTGATCACATTGGGATTTGCCAGTGTAGAAATGATCAGGAAGAACAACATCAGGAAGAACATGATGTC
>JAYRVB010000396.1:0-2901 GCA_041918775.1 Chitinophagales bacterium | reverse complement strand
TGCGGTGATGCTATTCGTGTCTGACCAGATCTGTGTACCTGTTGGGCCCAACTTGGTAAGCACGCTTCCTTCGGGAGCAAATCCGTAAACTCCGTTTATGATGTAACTGTTGCCTGCTGCATCGCCGGAAATATCTCCTACGGTTATACTCATTACTCCTGCAACAGAAAATATTTCGTTGCCATTCGGATCTATTTTCGCATAGCCATTCACGCTACCTACTGTGCCCCTTCCGGAGATCAGAATGTTGCCATCCTGGGCGAATTTAATATTCATAGGTGCGCCAATACCGGCGGTGTTCAGATAATCCCATTGAGCAACTCCTGCCGCATTGAATTTTTTCACTTTCGTTGAAGAGGGGCTCATGCCTAAAACATAAATATTGTTTTCTGCGTCTACAATAACCTTTTTTGTGCTACTACCATCAAAAGATGTTTCGTACACCACGCGCCAAAGCAGATTGCCGTCTCCATCAAATTTCATCAATACACTGGCTGCATTTACCGGAGATGCATAGCCGCTTCTGATCGTTCCTGAAACAATGATGTCGTTATTGTTGTCGCAGGCTACCCAGGTAGCAACTTCATGTCGGGTGTTGTCTGTGTTCTCATATTTAACCTCCCAAAGCAAATTGCCTGCAGCATCGCGCTTGTCGAGATATATGTCGCCGGCTGGATTATATTCCCACCAGGCGGTATATACATTGTTGAGGTTGTCGGTACTAATAGAAACACCACCCGGGTAATTATTCCAGTCGAGTGTGACCTGTCCATGCCCAATGAGCGGCAGAAGCAGGAGTATAAATAGTATTTTTTTCATAATGGTAGATTGAATTATTTAATATGCATAAATTCCATGCTGATAAATGCTCCCTCGCCGGTTGTGCAATGGATATAATAAACCCCGGCCTCTAAATTGCTTACGTCGATCGCGATCACAGACATGTCGGCTGATCTGCCTGAAATAACAGGCTGACCTATCGCATTGTACACAGTATATTCGGCAATGCGTGCTTCACCTGCATCAAGATAAACGGTTTGTTGTGCAGGATTTGGGTAGAGGGATATTTCTGCCGTTGTTTCTTCTGGTTCGCCAGACCTGCATACCAGGGTGGTGAAGTATTGTTCCGGTGAAAATGCGGAGGTGAGGTCTACACCTACCGTATCACATATACTTCTGATCTTCCAGACATAATTGGTGTTGCAACTCAGATTCTTCAGATTCAGTTTGTTATTTATGCCTGCAACGATCTTTTTCTTCCAGGTTGCTGCAGTGGTTTTTTTGTACCACACTTCATACTGCATGGCACCGGGTTCTAATGTCCAGTTTACACGCGCTTTGGTAGTGGTGATGTTATTGGTAAACAATCCGATAGGAGCGTCGCAGGTAACGGGAAGTGCATATTTCAATACAACAGCATAACCTTCACCCAAGGCATATAATACGTTATCATTGTGCAGATATACAGCTTTCCCAACACTGGCATAAGTGGTATGCACACCCGTCCAGTCGCGGCTTCCTTCAGGTGTATATTTCACGGTTACCATTTGTGTCAGACTCAGCCAGAAATATCCCGGCCATGGTCCGCCCTGACCTGTCACATAAATATTCCCCTCATTGTCTCTCACCATCATCCATGGCCATTCGTCATTGTTTTCATGCTCATTATATCTGTCTGACCACAGGGTATCACCAACGGCATTTACCCTGAACGTGAGCCAGTCAACATATGGCATTCCTGCGAGTTGACTGGAGTACCCGGTAACATAGGCACCACCCATATTATCTGCAAGTATCCGTCTGCCAAGGTCAGCGGTGCCGAAATCATAATTATGATCCCAGATCACAGAACCTGCTGCATTGATCTTTTTAATACCAACATTGATATCTGCCATTGGTCCGAATGCGTAGCTATATAGCAGGAAGGTATTGCCAAGATCGTCAGCGTCAATATCAGCTACACCGTAGGCAGGAAAACCATGCGTCCACAATAAAGTGCCTGAAGTGGTTGCCCTTCCTCCTGTTACACTTGCCCCCATGGAAGCTGCACCTGCAAAAGCGATTTGACCTTCCGGAGTCCATTTCATTGAAATAAATGGTCCAGCCATCTGATTACCGGAAAGATCGGTGGTGATCGTCCATTGTAAAATACCCGCACTATTGTATTTCCAGAGCATCATCACGCCTAATTCATAATACGTTGTATTATAGGCATTGTATTCTCCTCCGATATAGATATCACCGGCTGCATCTGTCATTACTACGCGACCACGTTTTGCGCTGCCTGCATTATCGGTGATGCGCCATATCAGGGCTCCATCTTCGCCATTGAATTTCATGGTGACCATTTGTACTGCGAAATGTGGTGTGCCATATCCAACATTGGTATAGCCGGTCACGATCACATCATTATTGATATCCGTAGTTACCCAGGATGCCTGTTCCCATTGCGATGGTGTGGTGTTGTCGTAGCCCGTCGACCACAGGATATTTCCTGCAGGGTCGCGCTTGGTGAGGTATATGTCGCCATGAAAAATATCGCTCACGGCAAAGGAATTGCCATCGGCATCGGCGGCAACCATTACGCCATTGCGCGCGTAGTCCAGATCAGGAGAGGACCATTCCTCCGTTATTTGTGCGTGGATAGGGTGTAACAGGCCGATCATCAGGCCGCAAAAGAGGGCAGAATATTTCATAATCTGAGTTTATATGTATATACAAATATATAGGCACTGGAGTGCCGGTCTGGGTGACCTCGATTACATCAGATTATGATAAAAATCAGTACTCGGGCGGGTTGTTCGAGGTGTCATACGCAAAAAAAGGTCGAAGGTTACATATCCTTCGACCTTTTTTAAGAAAATGACTATGTGTTATAAGGTACCACGTAGTTCTTGTTCA
>JAYRVB010000395.1:0-2226 GCA_041918775.1 Chitinophagales bacterium | reverse complement strand
CAATTATATCGAGCGCACGGTGATCAAAGCCATTCGGGAGGGGATCGCCTTGTATGCCATCCATACCAACCTCGACAATGTGGCTACAGGTGTTAATGATAAGATGGCCGATAAGCTAGGGTTGACCGACAGAAGGATATTACAACCCAGGCGACAGATCTTGCGCAAGTTGGTCACCTTTGCCCCACATGCCAATGCAGGGGATGTGCGTTTTGCCTTGTTTGAAGCCGGTGCCGGGAGTATCGGGCATTATGATCACTGTAGTTTCAATGTAGAGGGCTATGGCACGTTCAGGGGCGATGAAACAACGCAACCCCATGTAGGGCAACGCGGCCAGGACCATGAGGAACCGGAAACGCGCCTGGAAGTGATCTACCCGATGTTTGCTGAGGCTGCCATACTACGGGCTTTGCGAAAGTCGCACCCCTATGAGGAGATCGCCTACGACATCATACCCCTGGAAAACGCCTGGCAGGAAGCCGGAAGCGGCATGATAGGCCTTTTGCCTGAACCGATGGGGGAGGACGAATTCCTGCAAAAGCTGAAATCCACCTTTGGTGCCGGGGGAATCCGCCACACCCGCAAGATCGGCAGAAACATAAGCAGGGTGGCGCTTTGCGGCGGTGCCGGCAGTTTCTTATTGCGTGATGCGATCATGGCCAGAGCGGATGCTTTTGTTACCGCCGACTTCAAATACCACCAGTTTTTTGATGCCGACGGGCACCTGTTGTTAGCAGATATCGGGCATTATGAAAGCGAGCAATACACGAAAGACCTCCTCCACAGCCTATTGACCAAAAAATTTGCTAACTTTGCAGTCCATTTGTCAAAGGTTAATACCAATCCGGTAAACTATTTATAGATTATGCCTGCTACGAAAGAACTGTCAGTAAAAGAAAGCCTGCAATCACTCTGGAAACTCCAGCGTATCCACTCTAAGATCGATGATATTACTACCCTGAAGGGTGAACTTCCTATGGAAGTGAGTGATCTTGAGGATGAGATTGCCGGTTTGGAAACGCGGATGAACAAGTTGGAATCTGAATTGAAAGACATCGAAACAGAGATCAACAACCGCAAAACCACGATCTCAAACGCGAAATCAGCGATCAAAAAATATGAGCAGCAACAAAATGCGGTGAAGAACAGTCGCGAGTTTGATGCACTTACTAAAGAGATCGAATTGAACAAGCTCGATATTGAATTAGGCGAAAAGAAGATCCGTGAAGCCGGTGTTGCCAAAGAAGCAAAATCAAAAACAATTGCTGACGCAGCAAGTGTGTTGGATGTAAAGAAAGCTGATCTGGCCAAAAAGAAAGAAGACCTCGAGCGAATCATTGAGGAGACAGAAAAGGAAGAAGCCGAATTGCAAAAGAAAGTGCAAAAGGCGGAAAAAGACCTTGAGCCTCGTATTCAGCAGGCATATTACCGCATCCGCAGCAGCTATCGCAATGGTCTTGCTGTTGTGTCTGTAGCGCGTAATTCATGCGGTGGTTGTTTTGCAGTTGTTCCTCCGCAATTACAAGCTGAGATCAAACAATCAAAAAACATCATTATTTGTGAACACTGCGGACGCATCCTGGTGGATGAATCCGTAATGGACGCATGACCTGAATCATCAAAATCATAGCAATGCCATGAAGCAATATCCAATTATATTGTTCATGGCATTTTTCTTTTCCCTGCCGGCGCAGGCGCAGTCGTACGACTTCAATCAGCGCTGTATTCAGGCATACGGGTATATTCAGGAATTGCGCATTGAGAAAGGTCGACAACTCCTGATCACTGAGAAGAAGGAACATCCTGACAACCTGATCCCTTATCTCCTTGAGAATTATATCGATTTTCTGGCCACCTACATCAATGAAGATGCAGCCGAGTCTAAGAAGCTGTATCCGAACAGAGAAGCGCGGCTCGATAAATTAGAGACGGGTGATCCTACATCGCCCTATTACCTGTATTGTCAGGCAGAAGTGACCATACAATGGGCATTTTCCAAACTCAAGTTCGAGGAATATGTGGGCGCCTTTACGGATGTGCGGAAGGCCTATTTGCTGTTGGAAGAGAACCAGAAAAAGTTTCCTGATTTTGTGGCTAATAAAAAGAGCCTGGGTATGTTGCATGCCCTCGTAGGCGCTATACCTGATCAGTATAAATGGGGCGTGAATTTGTTGGGCATGGATGGCTCGATAGACCAGGGACTTCGCGAACTCAAAAGCATCATTG
>JAYRVB010000394.1:0-5855 GCA_041918775.1 Chitinophagales bacterium | reverse complement strand
TCAGGAAATGATGGGGTTGACTATTTATTCCTGTTGGATGTAAATGACGCAAAGCCCTGGAAGCATGTGAACGATATGCCCGAGTTAAATGGCGAGAAGCCATCTGTGGATACACATGTTTTCGAACGCGAAACCATATACGAATTGTATTATCCGAAGTTGCAGCTTAGGTTTTCCTATGCAACCGTTAATGGGGTGTTCATGTATAGTACATCTTCGGTGTTAGTTGAAAATGCGATCCTCCAATTAAAGAAAGGCGACCCGGTCAGTGAACAACCCGGATACAGTAAAGTAGCTGCGGAAATGGAAGACGCACCTTTTACGATCTATTTGCAATTGAAAAAATGGGCAGACCACGCTGCACGTCTCATCGATAATGAACATTTCGGTGAAGTCATGTACATGGGGCAATATGCAGAATGGATAGGATTGAATATCACGAAAGGAAAAGGAGGCCTGCAACTTTCAGGATATTGTTCAGCAGATCCTGAAAAGAATGCGGTGTTGGCGCAATATTCAGGGACCGTGAGCGCAAATATGCATCCTGCCGTGCCGGCAAATACTTCCCTGTTGTATCGCCTGCACACTGAGCAATTGGCGGAACGGCTCGCAGGAAAAATGCAGAGCGAAGAGGTGAATCGCGCCTTTTTTGATCATTGGTCGCCATGGATGAACGGGCAGTTGCTGATCGGTGTTTCAGAATCTCTCGATGCGCATTTTATTCGTCGTGCATTTATGATCATACCGGCAACTGACATACAGTTGGCACAGAACAAACTGAAAACGATTGCACAGGCGGATACTACACGTTACCACGATATGGAAGTGCTGCATATCTATGCAGGCGAGGTGATCTCAAAACTATCGGGATTTGCTGTGCCTGATTCCTGTTATGGCACCTGGATCTCAGATGCGTTAGTGATCGCATTTGATGAACAGCAATTGTATCAAATGATCGACGCTTTCCGGAATAGGACCTCACTCGCGCTGAGTACTGAATATCAATCCTTCAGATCGGAAGTGTCGGCAGCTTATAATACCTCAGTATATCTGCATGCATCCTCCTGCGAGCAATTACTCCGCGGATGGCTCAATGAAAAACATGTAGATTCACTCGCTAAGCATTTTGGGTTGTTGCAGAAATTTCCGCAGATGGAATTTCAATTTACAGCACATAAGGACTTGTACCTCGTGAATGGATTCGTTCAATTCGCCGATGTGGCTGAACGACCTGCAGGTTTGCTTTGGTCGGTGAATATTGATGCGCCTGTGGCACGAGGGCCATTTACAGTGATGAATGCCATCACCGGACAAAGAAATATCATGGTGCAGGACACCTCAAATGTCCTCTATCTGATCTCTGCCAATGGTGATGTGCTTTGGAAGCGACCATTGATGTCGGAAGTGTTGTCGGAAATGCATGAAGTGGATTTTTATGGCAATGACCGTACGCAGTTCCTGTTTAATACACGTGATGCTATTCATTTATTGGACGCACAGGGAGAACCGGTGGAGGGATTTCCGATCACCCTAACCACTTCGATGTCGGGTCCGGTTTCTGTGTTCATGTCGGCAAAAAATGACTATCGATTTTTTGTGCCTTGCGATAATGGGAATATCTATGGATATCATAAGGATGGTAAACCTATTGCCGGATGGAATCCAATGCGCAATGTCGGCATAGTGCAGTTGCCCATGATCGCCCTGCCAACAGTGAAAGGTCAGGCCATCGGATTTGTACATGATGGCATGATCGATCTGCGCAATGGGTCGGGAAGTTCCTTGTATAAATTGCCGATCAAATCGGGTTTACAGGAAGTGATACGCATTGATTCTTTACTTTATTTCTCAGATACCACAGGAGCGATCGGATATGTAAACAAACAATTGGAATCGAAAATGTTTACGCTATTTAATCGCCCGGAAATTATGCGTATCGTACCTGCGGAAGTAGATAGTCAGATCGTTGCACTTTGTTTGGAGGATGGATACATCAAACTCCTGAATCAGGAGGACGTGGCCGTATTTATACATGAACCACAGTCGCCTGCCACTGACTTGTTAGCCCTAAGTCTGCATGGAGAAGGTTATGTCGGATATGTATTTGGTGGTGACAGGTTGATCCTGCTTGATAATTTCGGAAAGGCCCGAAAAGGATTTCCGGTTGAGGGTTCCTCTGCAGTAGTATTGGACGACCTGACCATGACTGGTGATAAAATCTTGATAACTGTCTCCGGATCGCGTATTCTTACCTATCGCTTTCAGTAGGGCATTGTAATTTTGTGCCAAACAAAGTGTCATGCCTGTAACGTCAACAGATTTCAACCTGCCCGGTGCAACTGCCGTATATCACGGTAAAGTGCGTGATGTATATACCATCGGCAATACGTATCTGGTAATGGTAGCGTCAGACCGAATCAGTGCATTTGACGTGATCCTGCCCAGGCCCATTCCTTATAAAGGTCAGGTACTGAATCAGATCGCCGCTTATTTTTTAGAAGCCACCAGAGATATCGCCCCCAATTGGTTGATCTCCACCCCCGATCCACGTGTTGCCATCGGATTGCGTTGTAAACCTGTTAAAGTGGAAATGGTCATTCGGGGATACCTGAGTGGTCATGCCTGGCGAGAATATAAAAGTGGTAAGCGCCTGATCTGTGGCGTGGAAATGCCTGAAGGGATGCGTGAAAACGATCGTTTTCCAACACCCATCATCACTCCAACGACCAAAGCAGCAGAGGGACATGATGCGGATATTTCAAGAGAGGAGATTCTAGCGCAGGGCCTGGTATCGGAAACGCACTATCTGACCATGGAAAAATATACGCGCGCGCTGTTTGCCCGTGGAACTGAAATGGCGGCAAAACAAGGGCTGATCCTGGTTGATACAAAGTACGAATTTGGTATATATAACGATGCAGTGATGTTAATGGATGAGATCCATACGCCTGATTCATCCAGGTATTTTTATGCCGAAGGATATGCCGAACGCCAGGAAAAAGGTGAGCATCAAAAGCAACTCAGCAAAGAATTTGTGCGCGAATGGCTGATCGAAAACGGGTTTATGGGGAAAGAGGGACAATCAGTTCCGGAAATGTCTGACGCCTGGATACAAACGATCTCCGACCGCTACATTGAACTATACGAGAAGGTAACAGGGCGAAAATTTACCGGAGTGGACAGTGCTGAATCAGTGATTGAGGCCAATATTGTGGCTGCTTTGGCCCGCCTGACACCCTGAAAGTGACCCCGACTGGATTCGAACCAGTGACCCTCTGCTTAGAAGGCAGATGCTCTATCCACTGAGCTACGGGGCCTGCTTGAAGCTGCAAAGTTAATCAAACCCCACCAATCTGAATCAACACAACAGGTATCCAACATGGATCATGGGCGTAGCCATCATGAACGTGCGGGCATTGTAAGTAGTGAAGGTGGATGGATAACGTCCCTCATCAAAATGATATCCATTGCCATCTACAGAGGTATAAGAGAAGGATGACTCCGGATTTGCCAAAATATACGATAGCTCTATACCGTAGTCAACACAAAGCCTGTCGTAAAAGATATCCTGCATACCGAAACCGAGCGTTATACCGAGGCATGGATTGCTTTGGAATGATTCGTTTAACACTACATCAGGCATCGGATAGTCATCTGCAAAGGTTGGATGTGTTGACACGCTCAAATTACTGGTATATACAAATGCCATCAACGAAAAATAATTCGACAGCGGGGCCGGCGTATCTGTAAAATATCCCTTAGCGCCTATTGAAAAAATATTTCCTTTGGAAGAAAACACGGCCGTAGATTTACGGAGCTCATTTTCATCGTAGAGTGCAGCGTTTACATCTAAAGACAGTGGTTGCCACCTGAGTATGATACTGGCGTTGTCAACTACCACATATTCTATCTGTAATTGCGGAAATGGTTTCAACTTGATGGGGAAATCCTGCGTTTCCGGAACCATGTCGTCAGTGTAATTCAATGAAAGACCGGTCACCGCAGAAATGTTCGAGCCTATGCTCAAACCTCCGGAAACGACAAATGTTTTCCCCTGATAGCCTATTGCCTGGGCAGATGCCTGAACACAAAGACATACGCATGTAATGATCAACAGAATGTTTTTCATGGGAGATTATTTGTTTTTAGTGGATAAGCGATAGAGCATTTCATAGGTATGCGAGGTAAGGATCGATTTGGAATCGTTCCTTTTCAGAAGTGTGAATTTTAATACATCCGCCTCGTGAGTTTTCACGTTATACAACAGGCTGAGGTAAAAGAATTCGTATTCAGGAGTCACCAATTCGTAAATACCATAGGGTAGGAGTGGGAAAAACACCGGCGAAAATAATATACTGAGGATCGGACCTACCACCCTTTGAGGGGTTCGCATGGAAACAACACCTGTCCACATAAAATAATCCGTGCCATACTTATTCGCCAGTGAGTCGATAAAGGCCTGCTCATAGCCTGGCATATTTATGGTGCCGAAATCGAGTTGTTCACTGAACCAATCGTTGAGCATCATCATGTCGTTGAATGACTCAGTGGAGTTTGCATCCATCATCAGGGGATCCAGGATTTGGATCTGCATACCCACCAACTGCGCATTCTGTTGTACGATTTCCAAATAATTTATCTCGCCTTCTTCCCCTGATACATATTCAACGGAATTGTCTTTGCGTAAGTCAATGCGTTTGTAAAAGGGGTTCACAATAACGATAGTATCTACATCGAGGTCATTATTAATGTAATAATTGCGCTTATCGCCAAGGTCTTTTATCTTAAACCCTTGTTTACGGAGATCCTTCGCCTCCTGCTCACGCTCATCACGAGCGATCACAGCCTCATTCCACAGAGTTCTGAACTCCTTGTCATCCCAGAAGTCGTTATAGGCGTACAAGAGGTGTTTTTTATACTTATCCTTTTGAATTTTCTCGGTGGAGGTCCGTTTGCTACGCACTACAGCTTTGCGCGTCTTCACTTTTGATGTTTTGCTGGGTGGCGCTACTTTCAATTTAGGATTAGCGATGTCTGACAGGATATACAAACTATCACGGGAAATTTGTTCGCCTATTTTGAAGTCATCTTCATCATTAAAATGATAGTAGATCAGGTCATTCACTAAAGCCTGGCACATAGGCAGGATCTCCTTGTCGTCGGGATATTGCTTATGCAATGAATAGTTGTATAACAACGACATCACATTTAATTCCACATCATGCACAGCCCACAACAGGAAAAATAATTGTTGTTGCTGCCCTTCATAGTCTTCAAAGCGGGCTTTTTCCGCATAGGTCTCATCCTCTTTGCTGTTCCTGAATTTTGTGTAACCGGTAAGCGCTTTGCCAATGATCTTTTTCAGATACAGGTTATCTGGTTCTCGTTGTAACCCGAGATAGCTGATGTAGATGGCGTCCTGAAAAAATTGATTGTGCAGGTAATACATCGGTAATGCATACCTCGAGTCGTCGCGCAGCTTAATGAATGCGCCTTGCGATACCACATATTCTTTTGAACCCCTTCCTTTTTCTTCGGTGAGCTTGTCGCGCATAATGCCACGACGTTCACCAATGCTCGGGTGGGTACTTTTTAAGGATTCTTTTCTGGTGGGCAGCTCGGGTGTACCGCTGATCTGTTTTATGGAATCGAGGATCAGGTTTTTCGAGATCGCATAATGATCGCCTTCAAAAAAATCTATAGGAAATGCCTGGTCTTCATAAGGTAAATAAGCAAATTTCAATACATCGAATACAGCATTCAGGGTGTTCGTATCGCATACGTATTTAGATTTGAGCAACAGGTCTAGTCCATATAGGTCAGCGGATTTCTCGAGGTCCTGTGAATACAGGTTA
>JAYRVB010000393.1:0-1522 GCA_041918775.1 Chitinophagales bacterium | reverse complement strand
GTGCCCGGCACTGTTGATCTTGCTGCCGAGGTTTAATGGAGGCGACCAATTTGTCCAGCTATCATCCAGTCGTCTGCTCATGAACATATCATAACCTCCGTAACCACTGTGTCCGTTGGAGGCGAAGTAAATGGTTCTGTTATCTGCGGCCAGAAAAATGCTGCCCTCAGTGCCGGCGGAATTGATGATATTGCCAATGTTTTTTGGCTCGGTCCACACTTTATTGGATTGCAGCATACTCACATAAATATCCATGTCTCCACGCGTATCCGGCCTTTCGATGGCCATGAGGATCACGTTGCCTTCGGTGTTCATGTGGTAACAGGAGAATTCGTTATTATTATAAAAGTCGTTGATCTTGAGTGTTTTCGGGAAGGAGAATCCTGTGCCTGTTTTATGGGAGATGCTGATATCCTGTTTTACCTTTTCGTAATTATTGGCGAGTAGTACACTGTTGCCATCGCTGCTGATCCAGGTGACATAATTGTGTTGGTCGTTATTCAGCGGTTTGCCGATGTTGATGGCTTTACTCCATTTGCCGTTATCCCATTTCGACATATAAATATCATCACGCAACTCGTCGCCGGTATTTTCATGATATTTTTTTCGTGCGAAGTAGAGCGTTTTTCCATCAGGTGAGATAAAGGGAAACATATCATCAGCCTCTGAGTTTACCATAGGACCGAGGTTTTCCGGAGCGGGTAGGGCAGCTTCGTAAGATACTTCATTGATCTGTGCTTTTATGGGTTCCTGTGTGTCGGCAATGCCGATACAATCGATCTGATTCATTCCGGCAATGGCGGCGGTATTGAGGATCACCTTCACCTCTTTCACCAGATAATTTGTGCGGGGAATGTACACTCTGAAAATACGACCACCTGTATTATAAGCCGGCGTCATGGTATCATTTTTATAGACAGAATATTTTTTTCCATCCACATCAAATAAAATGATCTCCTTTACTGCACCGGGGCCATTACTTTCACCAATGCCGATCTGTTGTACATGCTGTGGTGTTTCAAAGCCAACATGTAAAAACTCTCCGTTCGTATTATCGGGGGTGGAAGGCGCCCAGGCAACGGCACTTTCTCCTGAAGCAGGTAATTTATTCGGCGCACCCAGTGCCTGTTTCGCATTGTATTGCACGCGGGTGTATTCCGTGGAAAATCGAACAACCTCAGAAGCCCATTGCACTTGTTGTCCATAGGTTGCCTGAAATGCAAAACATAACAGCAGGAAGGAGCTTAGGCGCAGCATGGTGAGAAAAACGGACTTTGCCGATGTATTATTTTGGCAATTGCGTATCGTCGTCATGTATTTCCTCGTATTCGGTAAAGGTTGAGTCAGAAGCATCAGGACCCTGATCGCGTTTTTTGCGGTTAAAGAGAAGGGCGAACACTTCATCAGAGAATTTGATGCCGCGAAATACAATGCTCAGCATATAAAAGAAGGCGAAGAAGCCGATCACCCATTTCAACACCGGTGTTTGAAATATGCGATCTATCGTTTGCAGCAACCATTT
>JAYRVB010000392.1:0-8370 GCA_041918775.1 Chitinophagales bacterium | reverse complement strand
TTTACGAACCTGAGTGACAATGCCATTTCTTACGATTGGGATTTTGGTGATGGTACGGTTTCCACTGAAGAAAATCCTTCACATTCATATGACACTCCCGGTGAATATACTGTTACGCTTGTGGCAAATGCAGATGGTTTATGTGGTGTAAATGACACTTCGGAGGCAACGGTTACCGTTTTTGATTATCCGACAGCCGGATTCACATATGGCCCTAATCCCGCCAGTGTATTTACGCCTGTATTTTTTACCGATGCCAGTACTGATGCCGTAACCTGGCTTTGGGAATTTGGCGACGGATTTACTTCAACAGAAGAAAACCCTTACCATTTATATGCAGAAACGGGCTCATACTATGTATGTCAAACCGTAACCAATGCAGATGGCTGCACGGATAAAATTTGTGATTCGGTGATCATTTATGCCATTTCGATATTGGAGGTGCCAAATGCCTTTTCACCGAATAACGATGGCATCAATGACGAATTCATTCCATTGAATTATGGCTTGTTGAATTATGAATTCCGCATTTATAACCGATGGGGAGAACTCATCTTTGAAACCAACGACACCACAAAAGGCTGGAATGGCATTTACAATGGTGTGGAGCAGGAATTGGATGTATATGTTTACGTGGTGAGCGGCAATGGTGAGGATGGCGTACACTACAGCAAGCAGGGAAACTTCACGCTGGTCAGATAGATCTGTCAGCGAGGCGTGTGCGTATCAACGCATGCATGCCTTTACAAATGTACATGGTCAATTCAGCATCAGCCTGTGTTGCTGCAGGAGATGGCACCTGTACTCCTTTTTTATCGAGGGCGACAAAAAATCCTGAAAGGAAATCGGCAAATGTATCTTTTGCGTGTAGCAACAATGCCACCGAATCATAATCGTGATCGAGTTGCATCATCTGGTAGGCAAGTATGCGAAAATCGTTGTGGAGATTTCCAGTACGTGCTTGTTGATCAGGTGCAGAGGGCAATAATTCCAGGTACTGGAGACCGTGTTGGATCACTGCTTCCCAATCACCTGCCTGCATGGCTTGTTCAATGATCAGAAACTGATCGGTATATAGCTCAAGATACGATCGTTCTGTTGTTGCACCTTCTGATGTAGTCATTTGGCATGAAAATTACCATTCATACCGCATGCTGAAGGAAACCCAGTTTGAAGAACATTTTAAATAATTGTAAACTCAATAAGTGAGGTATTGGTGTGTGTGCGTACCATCGGTAAACAGATCCATGACGGCATAGCCTGCTTTTGTACCTTTATAGGTGTCTGACTTCCACCAATCGCCAGATACAGCTCCGTTGCAATAAAAAGATATCCCGGCATATTGCACCATGTCAGCCATATGTATATGTCCGCTCACACATACTTTTACATTCGGATAGGATCTAAACAGCTGCATGATCTCCTGCACATCGGTGTGCATCCAGGATCCGGGAATGGAAAATTTTCCGTATTTCACCTGCATGTCGTCCATGAAAACATTTGCACAGAGTATAGGGATATGCGACATTACTAAAATGGGCACATGTGCAGGTACGGCTGCGAGGTCTTTTTTCAACCAGTCCATTTGCGCTTCATCTAATTTAGCGGTGTACCACAATCCATTTTTTTTCTTCTGGGTACTATCGAGCACGATAAAATGCCAGCCGGCCATATCGAAACTGTGGTATACAGCATCGATCTGCATCATTTCCATGGCATAATTTTTACCATAAGATGCACTTTTTGCCGGATTATATAAACCCCAGATATCATGATTGCCTAAACAATATTGCAAGGGCAGTTCATTGTGGTCGCGCAGCATATGACGCCATGTATCCCATTGACATTTCACCTGATGGCGTGTTTTATATAAACCATCTTCTATCGTATCTCCGCCGATGAGCAGGATATCAGGTACATCATCCATACATTGTATCTGATGCAGACAACGCTCAAGTCCTTTGAGTGCTGCCGGATCCTCGCTGATATGCATATCCGTTAAATGGGCAATACGCAGCGCGCGGTTGGCGATGCCCGCAGGTTTAGGATATGGTGGCGCCATTTGGGCTAATGACGGAACTGTTATTCCTGCCGTACCCAAAGCAAAGATCGATTTAAGGGCATCTCTTCGTTTCATGGAACTTGTTTGTGCAAAATTCCCAAGCCTATGTGATCGGAACATGAAATGCGCAATAAGTTAAGCATGTGTTTTCATGATCTTAACCTGATCGCAAGCAGTTGTACATCAATGCGGATTTACCGGATTGTAAATACCGGATAAAATTATGATGTGCAGCAAATCGTACGTACCCTGACTGCCTGATGTGCAGAAACCGATTGCGGCTACTTATATCTGCATCTGTATGACAGATTGGTGCATAAATGTTTTCATATTGTATTTACATGGTCTGCTTTGTGCACATGTCGATATCCCCACTGTGTTATGTGGATGTTAAGCGAATTCCGTAATTTCATCCGGCGATTAATCAGCATCAAACATGCGCACACTTGTACTATTTACCCTATTTACCCTTGCGAGCGGTTCATTGTTCGGACAGGCTTGCAGTTTATGCAGTATCGATTTTGGTTATGTGAGTCCGGGTGTTTACCCTGACACGCTTCCACCGGCTACTGCGGGGGAGTTTTATGAAGCCGACATCACCTTTGTGATGCAGGAAGACACCACGGTGGATGTGGTAGGCACATTGGAATTTCTGAATTATTATATCATGGAACCCGTGGGTATGCCTTATGGCATGTCTGTGAGCACCAATCTTGGCGACCTGCCTGTGAATTACGATCCGGATGTGAGCCTGTATGGTTGTGCCCGTGTATGTGGCACGCCGCTGGTACCGGGCTGGTATGAGGTGGTGGTGCCTTTGATCGCTACCCTCGAATTTCCGGGAGGCGATCAGGCTGCGGAGTACTCCTTATTTCTGCAGGTGTTGCCTGCGGAGGATGCGGGCGGTGGTATTATTGCGACACCTACCTACGGCTGTGAGCCGGTATCGGTAGATTTTGAAACCAGCATGCACAGTGGTGGTGCGGGAGGGTTTACTTATACCTGGGATTTCGGCAATGGAAGCACCAGTACTGCTGAGTTTCCTCCAACACAAACCTATACTGCCATCGGTGGTATGCCGACAGAATACGTGGTGACCCACACGGTAAATATTGACACTTTTGGCTATACCTTAGAATATGCCACAGCGTTGGCCACCGGTTGTGATGATTGCACATTTTTTGGCTGCACCGGTTTAGTGGAAACCGAAAAACCCGACCTGTATGTCAGGTGCGATGCATTAGGGATCAATACAGAACCCGGATTTGTCGACACTTATCCTCCGGTAACTTTCAGTCTGGGTGTTCCGCTGGATCCCGGTGCTACTTACACAATGCAAATGAAGGATGATGACGGGGGTTTGGCCGGTAGTGATGATAATTGCGGGTCATTTACATTTGGAGGCGACGATGTGGGCACCTGGGTGCTTTCAGCGGGTAGTCACCAATTGGAGATCAGCATCACGCATCCGGTGATCTCATATACCTTTTATGATACGATCACCATTTATCCTGCGGTTGCTGTTCCTGAGATCACGGCAAGCGGTGAAACAGTATTTTGCACCGGCGATAGTTTGGTGTTGAGCACTACCGAAGTTCCGGGCATTTCCTATCAATGGCATCTCGATGGTAGTCCAATACCCGGTGCTGATGGTGCAAGTCTGGTTATATATTCAACAGGAACTTATTATGTATCGGCCACAGGTGCCGGTGGTTGTGCCGCGAATGGCGCAGAAACCATAGTAGAAGTATATGAACAACCAACTCCACCGAACATTATCGTTTTGGGTGGCACCACGCTCACCACTTCATCTACCTGGGATGTGCAATGGTATTATGAAGGCAGTGTAATTCCGGGTGCCACATCCACTACCTATACGCCTGCATTGGAAGGCACCTATCAGGTAGCAGCGATCAATGGTCCATGTGTGGCTTATTCTGTTGAGATCGAATTTATTTTTCAAACAATTTTCACGCCCGGATTGCAGGATATTTCTGTTCAACCAAATCCTAACACCGGTAATTTCACCTGCGCATTTACTTTAACTGAAATGCAAGCTGTGCAATTAGAGGTTACCAATATGTTAGGTGAGGTGATGTTTGAACGCAGTATACCACAGGCTTTTGGCACTTATCGCGAAAACATCAGTTTGCAAAATGCTGATCCCGGAATGTATTTTCTGTATATACGTGCAGCAAACGGACAAGTTATACGTAAGATCGTTGTACAATAATTCGCGTTATGCATGACTATGCTGCCTTAGTAGAGGCTCAGCGCAACTATTTTGCGACGAAGGCAACTTTGTCCTATGCATTCCGAATTGCACAATTACAGAAATTAGCTGCACTTGTATTACAATACGAAGAAGAGATCCTGCATGCCATATATCTCGATCTGCACAAATCGCGATTTGAGGCCTGGGCAGTGGAAACCGGTGTCATTACACACGAGATCCGCTATTTTGTAAAGCATCTGAAAAAATGGATGCGGGCGAAGCGCGCGCGCACACCCATGTTGCATTTCCGTTCAGCCAGTTATATTCAGCGCATCCCGTACGGCAACACCCTGATCATTGCACCATGGAACTACCCATTTTTATTGGCAATACGTCCGTTGATCGGTGCTATAGCCGGCGGCAATACGGCTATTGTAAAACCATCGGAGCAGTCGGCACATACCGCAGCGGTGATGGAGAAAATGATCAACACACATTTTGAGTCGGGCTATCTGCATGTGGTCAATACCGATGCACAGGGAACCGGTGAATTACTGAAACAAACCTTTGATCACATATTTTTTACGGGAGGAAGTTCTGTTGGTAAGATCGTATATACAGCCGCGGCAGCCAATCTCACACCTGTGGTTTTGGAAATGGGCGGTAAAAACCCATGTATCATCGAACCCGATGCCGATCTGGATGTAACTGCAGCGCGTTTGGCGTGGGGCAAGTTCAGTAATGCAGGACAAACCTGTGTAGCGCCGGATTATTTGATCATACATGAAGATATTCGCGATGCATTGATCGACAAGTTGAAGAAACGATTGGATATGCATTTTGGCACATCCAGCGAAAATAATCCGCATTATGGGCGGATCATTAATCCTATGCACGTTCAGCGTTTACAAAAACTGTTGAGTGGTGCACATGTGGTATATGGAGGTCGAGTGATCGCAGAAGATAAATTTATTGAGCCCACATTAGTGGAGATACAAGATAGGCATGCACCAATCATGCAGGAAGAAATATTCGGTCCTATACTCCCCTATCTCACGTATCGCAACAGAGCTGAAGTAGAGGAGATCATAGCAAAAAATCCAAATCCACTGGTTTTATATCTATTCACTCGTAATAAAGCGTCTGTGCAACAGTATGCAAATGAGATCAGTTGTGGCGACATGGTGGTGAATGAGCTGGTGTTGCATTTCGGGCATTTACACCTACCCATTGGCGGTAAAGGAAGCAGTGGGATGGGAAAATACCAGGGTAAATACTCCTTTGAAGCGTTCACACACCCAAAAAGTGTGATGCACCGCAAATTTTTTCCAGATCTTGCCATACGGTATCCGCCCTATACCACAGCGAGTTTGTCGCGACTCCAGCAATTCTTCAGGCACTTCTTCCATTGAGTAGACAATTACCCACCTCCCGGTGAATAGCCTCGAGGATAGTTTTGCTATTTTCGCACCCAAATCAGCCAACATGCAAGACCTTGCGGCACGGATAGCCAATTTGAACGAGTCGGCCACCATAAAGATGGCCCAAATGACGCGTGAGCTGAAAAGCCAGGGGCGTGATATCGTTGATCTGAGTCTCGGTGAACCCGATTTCGAAACACCACTGCATATTCGCGAAGCTGCGAAGAAAGCTATAGACGACGGATTCACCCATTATACCCCGGTAGCCGGATACCTGGATGTTCGTCAGGCAGTTTCCGCCAAGTTTTTGCGGGAAAACGGTCTGCAATACAGTCCTGACCAGATCGTAGTGAGCACCGGTGCGAAACAATCCATCATCAATGCGGTGCTTTGTCTGGTAAATCCCGGCGATGAGGTGATACTCCCTACCCCATTCTGGGTAAGTTATAGTGCGATGGTACGTTTGGCCGAAGGGGTGATCAGAGAGATCAAAACCACGGTAGAAGCCGATTTTAAGATCACACCCGAACAACTAGAGGCTGCCATCACTCCAAAAACGAAACTCATCATGTTTTCCTCTCCCTGCAACCCTACAGGGAGTGTATATAACTATCAGGAACTTGCGGCGTTGGCAGAGGTGATCCAGCGACATCCACATGTATATGTGATCAGTGATGAGATCTATGAGCACATCAATTTTTCGGAGAAACATGTAAGCCTTGCTTCATTTGAGCAGGTGTATGACCGGGTGATCACAGTAAATGGATTATCAAAAGCCTTTGCAATGACCGGCTGGCGATTAGGATTCATTGGCGCCCCTACCTGGATAGCCAAAGCATGCGATAAAATGCAGGGACAATATACATCAGCCACCTGCAGTATCACGCAACGCGCGGCCATTGCAGCGTTAAATGGTGGATTGAACACTGTAGATGAAATGAAGGCTGCTTTTCTGAGGAGAAAGCAACTTGTATTTCAATTATTAAAAGAGATCGAAGGGCTTAAATTGAACGATCCGCAAGGAGCATTTTATTTCTTCCCGGATGTGAGTAATTATTTTGGCAGATCACATGCCGGCGTTACTATCCACAATGCTGATGAAATGGCGATGTTCCTGCTTCATCACGGTAATATTTCTGTGGTGAGTGGAAGTGCGTTTGGCGATGATAATTGTTTGCGCCTGAGTTATGCTACTTCCGACGACAAACTGGTGGAAGCCATGAAAAGATTGCGCGCTGCATTAGCATTATTACAATGAGGATATGACAAAGGCTACACAGATCAAAAAAATGTTCGACGCTTTTTCGCGCATGCGCGTGATGGTGATCGGAGATGTGATGGTAGATAAATATGTGTTCGGACAAGCCGACCGTATTTCACCCGAGGCGCCGGTGCCCATCATTGAGGTGCGCAATGCAAGTGCGCGTCCCGGTGGCGCGGCCAATGTAGCCATGAACATTCGTTCGCTTGGTGCAACTCCTTTATTATTTTCTGTGACCGGAAACGATCACGATGCAATTTTACTTGACGACCTGCTCACGGAACATAAAATTGCCACCAAACATTTATTACGCGCAGATGAACGCATCACTACTTCAAAGATGCGCGTACTGGCACGTCAGCATCAAATGCTACGTATCGATCATGAAATGCAGGATGACCTGAGTCCTGATACTGCAGCAACTTTTGATGTACAACTGAGTACTGCACTCAAACGATCAAAACCAGATGTGGTCATATTGGAAGATTACGACAAAGGTGTGCTTTCGACCACACGTATTAAGCAGATCATAGAACAGTGTAACACTTTAGAAATTCCGGTTGTGGTTGATCCTAAAAAGGCACATTTCTTTGCTTTTCAGGGATGCACCCTCTTTAAACCGAATTTGCGCGAATTGCGCGATTCACTAGACGGCTCACCGGAAGAACTCAATACCAAAGACCTCAACACCGCTATAGACGCCTTGCGCACTTTATTGCCACACGAGATCACTTTACTCACCCTTGGCGAACAGGGTATGTTTTTGCGACATCATAAAAAGTCGCACCGCGTGCAGGCACATCTACGCGATATCGCCGACGTGAGTGGTGCAGGAGATACGGTGATCAGTGTAGCAGCCCTTTGTTTGGCGGCTGGTGCTGATGCGCACACCTTATTGCAAATTTGCAATATTGCAGGCGGACTCGTTTGTGAACACGCAGGTGTGGTGCCTATTGATGCACAGGCATTATTAAAAGAATCCGTAAAAATATTGGGTTGATCAACCAGGCTGTATTTCAGCTTATTTCGATCGAATAGCTTCTACAGGGTCCATTCTGCTAGCCGTGATCGCGGGGATGATCCCAGCTAAAACTCCGAGCACTATAGCAATGGTAGTGCCATACAACACATTATCCATCGATAAAATAAATTCGAAATCACTTTTGCTTGCGGCTAATTTCATTGCACCCCAAACAAGTAATAAACCAAATATGCAACCAATCAATGCAAGAATGATGGCTTCAATAAGGAATTCTGTGAGTATGATATAATTTTTTGCACCAAGAGATTTTTTGATGCCGATAATATTGGTGCGCTCCTTGACGGACACGAACATGATATTGGCCACCGAGAACATACCGACCACGAGGGCAAACAAACCGATGACAAAGCCGGATAGGTTGATGACGCT
>JAYRVB010000391.1:0-4207 GCA_041918775.1 Chitinophagales bacterium | reverse complement strand
TGCTTTCAGCCTGTTCGAAAATATTAAAAATGTCTTCGAGTTTATCGGCAGGTATCCCTACGCCGGTATCGCGAACAGAAATTGCGTAGTGTATACCTTTTTTATGTTTTTGTGCTGAACAACTCACTTCCACAAATCCATACTCGGTAAATTTGATGGCATTGCCAACAATGTTATACAACATTTGCTTGATGCGGAATGCATCTCCCATAACCGGAATATCCATGTGTTCGCCAACAGCAAGACTAAGTGGAAAATTCTTCTCGTGCGCTTTAACGGATAAAATATGTACCACTTCCTCCAGGATCTCCTGCATATACAAAGGATGCGTTTCCACCGGAAGTTTTCCGGCCTCGATCTTGCTGAGGTCGAGGATGTCGTTCACGGTATTCAGGAGGTGTGTACCTGCATTAGATACAGCTTTGATATATCTGTATTGTTCAGGCTGCAAATGCGTGTGTTCGATCTGTTCACTGAAACCGATAATGGCATTCAATGGGGTACGGATCTCGTGACTCATATTGGCCAGAAATTCTTCTTTCGCTTTGGCAAGATATTCAGCGCGATTTCGTGCCTCTATCAGTTGCTTTTTATATCGGTTACTGCGAATGATGTCCAATACGATCACAACAAAAAAGATCAGACCGATGAGCAGAGCCACGCCGGCTACAATAAGCATGATGCGCGAGGAGCGATGGGCATTTTCCTGTGCACTGATCACCTGTGCAGTGATGCGACTTGTCTGCTGGATCTGCAAGCGGGCCAGTATAGCATCAATTTGTTGAATGATGAGTTTGTCGCTGGTCAGGATCTCTAATTCTTTTTCTGAGAGTTTGGTGTTATAGCGTTTCTGCTCATCATCGATCTCCTTCAAAATGGAACGCACATCTTCCATGTTTACACGCTGTGCTTCTGCCAGGTCGATCACATAGCCATTGGATTCAATAGATAGGGTAGTGGTGTCTTTTTTTGATTGTGCAGCTGTGGTGGTTTCCTCTGTTGTAGTTGATTTCTTTTTGGAGCCAAACAGATTGCGCAGGAAGCCTTCATCCTTCTTGGTATCCTTGCCTTTTTTCTTACCTGTATCCTGCTCAGGTGTAGTTTGCGTTATGGCAGGGGATTTTATCGTGGGTGTTTGTGTTTTAATGGTGGTTTGACTATCCGGAGTGGAATTGCCAGATTCTGCTTGTCCAGATAACTTTTTAATCGCCTTACTGTTCAGTTTTTCATATTCACCGGATTGCTTGAATATGACCAATGAATACATAAGGTCAGCTTTGTCCTGAAAATATTCCTCCAGTGTGTCCAGTGTGGCTTCCTGACCGATAAAGGCCTGATCCTGCTTCATGTTATCCAGGGACACACTGATCTGCTCCATGGTGTGGATATACGACTGCAAACTCGTATGGTCATTGCTCATGATGTAGTTGCGCATATCGTTGTCGGCGATATGCATATCATCTACCAGCGAGCGGATCATGTCCTCCGACTGATCAGGGGCAGACAGCGTTTGTACAGAGCCCAGAAGCTTGTTGAAATTGTCGTACGCAAACCACGCGGCAAATCCGATGAGTCCCATACTCAGCAGAAAGGCCAGTACCAGCTTCCAGGCAAGTCCCGATTGTGCTCGAACTTCGCTCATAATGCAGCTTAAAATTAAGGTTTTTACCCTTTACAGGTGCTAAAAACGCTGTTCCTGTAAATAAATAGTATATTTAACATGGATTTAATATTGACTTATCTGTGTATTAATAGTGTGCCCTTACTTTTACATCAAAATACACTATGGCTAACGAAAAGATCAAGATTTTGATTGTAGATGATGAACCGGATATTCTGGAAGTGATTGAGTATAACCTGGTGAAAGAGGATTATCAGGTAGTAAAAGCCATGAATGGTAAGCAGGCCCTGGATCTTGCTATTTCAGAAAAGCCCAATCTCATCCTGCTCGACATCATGATGCCGGAGATGGATGGTATAGAAGTTTGCCGCGAACTACGCAGCCGCAGGGAGTTTGACAACACTTTGATCACCTTTCTCACCGCCAGGAACGAAGATTTCACCCAGGTGCAGGGATTCGATGTGGGTGCCGATGACTATATCACCAAACCGATTAAACCTCGTTTACTGGTGAGTAGGATCAAAGCATTGCTCAGAAGGTCCTCTTCACAGGAAACAGTTGCGGAAAAGGTGACCTATGGGGATATCAGCATAGATGAGGAAAAGTATCTGGTATACGTTAAAGGAAATCCCATTACTTTAGCGAAAAAGGAATTTGAGTTGATCCATTTGTTAGTGTCTCGTCCGGGAAAAGTGTTTACACGACAGGAGATCTTTAATAAGATCTGGGGGATGGATGTGATCGTTGGTGACAGAACCATTGATGTGCATATCCGCAAGATCAGAGAGAAAGTGGGCGAGGATTACATCAAAACGATAAAAGGGATCGGCTACAAATTCGATCAATAGTGTTGCATGAAGAATGCTTCTCCAAGAAAGATCGTACTCACTACCACGCTTACGATCATGGGTGTTTTGGCCGTGTTGGAAACCGTGGCTTTACTGATCCCTGCCCTGAACAAACCCCTATATCACTGGCTCGTTGTGCCCTTACTTACCGGTGCACTTACCTATGTGATCCTTTACCAGGCCGTTGAAAATTTCATTTATCGCAAGATCAAATTGATCTATAAAAATATCCATGCCCTGAAAACAACCAAAGGCATGGCCGACGAAGTGATGCGCAACGCCGATGATCCGATAGGGGATGTGAACAAGGAAGTAGCTGAATGGGCGAAGGCACAGGCGAAAGTGATATCTACCTTACAGGAGCAGGAAAAATTCCGACGCGATTTTCTGGGCAATGTGAGTCACGAATTAAAAACCCCCATCATGAGCATCCAGGGCTATCTGGAATCTTTACAGGATGGTGGAATCGACGATCCGAATATCAATGCGACTTATATCGATCGCGCACTGAAAAATGTAGACAGGCTGATCATGATCATTGACGATCTGACGGAAATTTCTGCCCTGGAATCGGGTGAATTGCAATTACAGATGCGCAAATTTGATATTTGTCGCCTCACCAAAGAAGTATTTGAATCGCTGGAAATGCAAGCCGATCATAGTCGCACACAACTGATGATCAAAGAAGGATGTGACGCGGCATTTTATGTAATGGCTGATGAAAAACGCATTCGCGAAGTATTAGTGAATCTGATCGGCAATGCAATAAAATACGGGCATGAAGGCGGTAAAGTGCAGGTGGGTATTTACAATATGGGCGCTCACATGCTCATTGAAGTAGCTGATAATGGTCCGGGAATTGCCGTTGCGCATTTACCACGTGTGTTCGAAAGGTTCTATCGCATAGATAAAAGCCGTTCGCGCGACCAGGGCGGTACCGGATTAGGGCTGTCTATCGTAAAACACATTATTGAAGCACATGATCAACATGTGCACGCAAGAAGTACGGAAGGGGAGGGTAGTACCTTCAGTTTTACACTCCAAAAAGCCTGATCACTTCGCTTCAAACTTCAGTGAAAGTGAATTCACGCAAAACCGCTGACCGGTTTCGGTTGGTCCATCATCGAATACATGTCCGAGGTGACCGCCACATTTAGCACACATGATCTCTACTCTGCGCATGCCAAAGGAAAAGTCTGATTCGAAATCAATCGCTTCCTGTTCGAGGGCGCGGTCAAATGCGGGCCAGCCGCAGCCTGAATCAAATTTTGCCGTTGACGCAAATAAAGGTGCACCACATCCTGCGCAGGTATACTGTCCTGCACCAAAAAAATGATCGTATTCGCCGGAAAAAGGATGCTCAGTGCCTTTCTTGCGCAATATGCGATATTGTTCAGGACTCAGTCGCTGACGCCATTCCTCGTCGGTGAATACAATGCTGTATTTTTTAGCTGCCATATCAGAAATTTACAACAGGGCTGTTGCCCGATTGGTTCACCATTAATGTGAAGCCTCTTCGATCTTGATCTGATTCTGCAGCAATTCCGGTACCTGTTCGATACTCAGTTTTTTTCCAATGATCCGTTTATTTGCATCTAATACAAATATCAGTGGGGTCATATCTACATGATATTTCACTTCGATCATTTCCTTTCCTTTCTTATCTGCTACATTGATCCATGGATACGGATGTTCTGCCAGCCATTTTTCCCATTTATCGAATTCCGATTCATTATAG
>JAYRVB010000390.1:0-3972 GCA_041918775.1 Chitinophagales bacterium | reverse complement strand
TCGAGTTAAAAAAGAAAGTGACCATGCCGCAAAAAGAAATGCTGGAAGATTTCCCGCTGTTTCGCCGTGGCAAAAATGCAGGTGGTTTGATCATCAATGAGTATGAAAAGCGCGAATACCCTTATGGCAGCCTCGCCGTGCGCACCATTGGCTATGTACAGAATGGCCGACGCATTGGCCTGGAAGGTGCTTATGATACTTTGTTGCGCGGTAAGTCGGGACTCGCAGTGATGCGCAAGATCGCAGGAGGTTCATGGGTGCGTGTAAGTGAGAACAATGAGATCGATCCGGTAGATGGTATGGATGTGATCACCACACTGGATGTGAATATGCAGGATATCACGGAAACCGCATTGCGTCGCTCACTCGTGGCCAATAACGCGAAATGGGGTACAGCGATCGTGATGGAAGTGAAAACCGGAAAGATCAAATCCATCGCCAACCTGACCAAAGTGGATGAAGGTGTTTACAAAGAAACATACAACTACGCCATCCTCGAAAAAGTAGAGCCGGGCTCTACCTGGAAATTATTTTCTCTGATGTGTTTATTTGAAGATGGCATTACCGTAAATGATCACGTGGACCTGCAGTATGGTCAGTATCCATTTGCCGACAGGATCATGTATGACAGTGAGCCGCATCACAGACGTGATGTAAGCGTAAAAACGGCCTTTGCATTATCTTCTAACGTAGGAATTTCGAGATTGGCGTATGATATGTATCAGAAAGATCCGCAATCGTATGTTGATCATCTGATAGAAAGTGGTATTGCGGATGTCACCGGTATCGAATTGCCCGGCGAACCAAAGCCTTATTTCAAAAAAGATCCTAAAGACAAGAACCGTTGGTATAAAACCACTGTGCCATGGATGAGCGTGGGATATGAATTGCAGATCACTCCCTTGCAATTGCTCACTTATTATAATGGCATTGCCAATGATGGCGTAATGATGAAACCGTATTTGGTCAATGAGATCAAACAGTCAGGCGTGTCCAAAGAAAAATTTGAACCGGTTGTGCTGAACAATAAATTGTGTTCAAAAAGTACTGTCGAGCAATTACAGGAATGTATGCTCGCTGTAGTAGATAGCGGAACTGCACGCAGCCTGAAGAATGATTATTATCAGTTTGCAGGTAAAACAGGTACTGCACAGTTGCTCGAAAATGGCACTTATGGACACAATTACCTGGCTTCTTTTGCCGGATATTTTCCATATGATGAACCTAAATACAGTATTGTCGTGATGGTGAATTCCCCAAGCAATGGTGCGTATTATGGTGGAGCCGTAGCAGCACCGGTGTTCAGGGAAATTGCCGACAAAGTGTATTCACACTTCATCAATATGCGCGAGCCGGTAAATGCGGAAGGCGCTCCATATCTCGGCGTGCAGGCGTATAGCAAAGGATATGCCTTTGACTATCGAACCTTATTTGCAGAATTAAAAGTGGCAGAAGGATTTGATGATAATGAAGAATGGGTTTCTGTAAATGCGCAAGGTCGCAATGCAGATCATACCGTAATTAAAACATACGACTATACCATGCCGGATGTACGGGGTATGGGATTGAGAGACGCATTATATGTATTAGAAACCTACGGCCTGACGGTATCCGTGCAAGGCGCCGGAAAAGTGAGTATGCAAAGCATACCTGCCGGTACTGCAGTCAAGCCGAAAGATTATGTAACGATCACACTCGAATGACCAGGCTGCAAACCATATTATCTGCTTTACCTCAGGCACGCCTCTCAGGTGCTGATGCAACGGAGATGGAAATCCGGGGCATCACAGCCGACAGCCGTCGTGTTGAACAGGATTTTGTTTTTGTTGCAGTCAAAGGCACAGCGGTAGATGGACACGATTTTATTCCCAAAGCCATCGCTTCCGGTGCAACCGTTGTTGTCGGCGAAGCGGCTTTGGCATTGCCGGAACAGATCGTTTACGTACAAGTGCCAAATGCGGCAGAAGCACTCGGTATACTTGCGCATGCCTATTATGGGTATCCATCGCGTAAATTAAAACTGGTAGGGATTACCGGCACCAATGGTAAAACCACCACAGCTACTTTATGTTTTCACGTGATACAGGATCTCGGTGCCAAAGCAGGATTGATCTCCACAGTTGAAAACAGAATTGGCGCAGAGGTGATCCCTTCTACACATACCACTCCGGACCCTGTGCAGTTGAATCAATTGCTCGCGCGGATGGCAGATGCCGGATGTACACATGTGTTCATGGAAGTAAGTTCACATGCGGCACATCAACATCGTATTGCCGGTTTGCAGTTTGCAGGAGGTGTGTTCACCAATATCACACACGACCACCTTGATTATCATAAAACCTTCGACCAATATATCGCAGCGAAGAAAATGTTTTTCGATATGTTGCCGAAAGATGCTTTTGCATTAGTGAATGTTGATGATCGTCGCGGTATGGTGATGTTGCAAAATTGTCATGCAACTCCGTATACCTATAGTGTAAAAGGGCATGGCACTTATATGGCACGTATTCGGGAGAATGTGATCACCGGACTGGTGCTGCAATTAGATGGCGCAGAATTTCATTCCTTACTGCTGGGCGAATTCAATGCCTGGAATATTTTATGTGTGTATGCTATCGGCCGCCTGCTCGGATATCCAAAGGATCAGGTGCTTACAGTATTAAGTGCACAACAACCGGTGGAAGGTCGCTTCGATGTGATCTATGCTGAAGAAAGAAAACTCACCGGTATCGTTGATTACGCTCATACCCCTGATGCCGTAGAAAAATTGCTGAGTACAGTGCGTTCCATGCTCAAGAAAGATCAGAAAATGCTCACTGTGGTTGGATGTGGTGGCGACCGCGATCGCGCCAAGCGTCCGGTGATGGCGGCTACTGCGGCGAAATTGAGCGACAGGGTATTACTCACCAGCGATAATCCGCGCAGTGAAGAACCGGATGCGATCATTCGCGAAATGGAAAGTGGATTGTCGGCAGCAGCACGTGCCATCAGTTTAAGCATCACTGATCGCAAAGAGGCCATTCGCACAGCTGTTATGCTTGCCCAAACCGGTGATGTGATCTGTGTGGTGGGCAAAGGCCACGAAAAATATCAGGAAATAAAAGGCGTAAAATATCCATTCGACGATAAAGCAGTATTGCGTGAAACATTTAAATCCATTGCACACTAATGTTATACTATCTCTTTCAATGGCTCGATGAGCAATACGATGTGCCCGGAGCTGGTGTATTTCAATACATCTCCTTCCGCGCAGGTATGGCCGTATTGTTATCGCTTGTGATCTCCATCATCATCGGGAAACGCATCATTAAATTATTGCAACGCATGCAGATCGGCGAATCTGTACGCGATCTCGGACTGGAAGGTCAACTGAGTAAAAAAGGTACACCAACCATGGGGGGTATCATCATCATTCTCGCCCTGCTCATTCCCGTATTACTGTTGGCGGACCTCCAAAATATTTATGTGATCCTCATGCTGGTAGTGACAGTTTGGATGGGTCTGATCGGATTTTTGGATGACTATATCAAAGTGTTCAGAAAGAACAAAGAAGGCCTGCGTGCGAAGTTTAAGTTGATGGGTCAGGTGGGGCTGGGTGCTATCGTAGGATTAGTTTTATATTTCTCCGACGACATCAAGCTGCGCGATTACGATCATATTTATGTGTATGAAGTAGAACAGGGTCAGCCTGTTGGCCGTCCGCTTGAAACATACGATGCACAAGGGGTACGCCTGGAAGGTGATGGCCAGCTGGATGCAAACGGCGAACGGTTTTTAAGTCACGACACACGTTCCACAAAATCAACCATTCCGCTCGTTAAGAATAATGAGTTTGATTATACCTGGTTAACCGGATGGGCCAGTGACGATACAGAAAGATGGTTATTTCCTTTGGTGTTTGTAGCCATTATCATCATCATCATTACCGCTGTTTCCAATGGTGCTAATCTCACGGATGGACTGGATGGTTTA
>JAYRVB010000389.1:0-1674 GCA_041918775.1 Chitinophagales bacterium | reverse complement strand
CATAAAGAATGTCGGACTTGAATACCTTAGTTTAAATCGTCCAACGCGCACATTAAGTGGTGGTGAATCGCAACGTATCCGATTGGCTACGCAGATCGGTTCGCAATTGGTGGGCATCACCTATATTTTGGATGAACCATCCATTGGTTTGCATCAGCGCGACAATAACCGACTGATAGCAGCGCTTCAGGAATTAAAGGAAAGTGGAAATACGGTATTGGTCGTGGAGCATGATAAGGATATGATGCTGGCCGCCGACCATATCATTGATCTGGGTCCCGGTGCCGGAATACATGGTGGAAAATTAGTGGCGGAGGGCGATCCCATTGCTTTTAAAAAAGCACATACGATTACTGCAGATTATTTAAATGGCACGCGCAGTATTCAGGTGCCCAAACAGCGACGCAAGGGAAATGGAAAACATATCATCTTGCATGGAGCGGTGGGGCATAATTTGAAAAACCTGACCGTGAAATTCCCTTTAGGGAAATTGATCTGTGTGACCGGTGTGAGTGGTAGTGGAAAATCAAGTCTGATCAATGGTACTTTGTTCCCCTTGATGCAGCAGCATTATTACAATGCACTGAAAAAGCCGCTTCCGTATAAAAGGATCGAAGGGCTTGAGCATGTCGATAAAGTGATCGAGATCGATCAATCGCCGATAGGCAGAACACCCAGGTCAAATCCGGTCACCTATATCGATGTATTCAGCGAGATCAGGAATTTATTTGCCATCGTGCCCGAGGCGAAAATACGTGGATATAAAGCCGGACGATTCAGCTTCAACGTGAAGGGTGGACGCTGCGAGGTATGTGAAGGTGGTGGCATGAAAGTGATCGAAATGAATTTCCTGCCCGATGTATATGTGGAGTGCGAGAAATGTCGCGGCAAAAGATACAATCGCGAAACCCTGGAGATATACTTCAAAGGAAAGAATATCGCAGATGTGTTAGATCTGACTGTGGATCATGCCGTTGAATTCTTTGAGCATCATCCACGCATATTCAAGAAGATCAAGACATTGCAGGAGGTGGGATTGGGCTATATCAAACTCGGACAGGCCTCCACCACACTTTCCGGCGGCGAAGCACAACGCGTGAAGCTTGCAGAAGAACTCTCGCGCAAAGACACCGGTAATACTTTTTATATCCTTGATGAACCAACCACCGGATTACATTTTGAAGATATTCGTGTGCTCATGCAGGTGATCACCGACCTGGTAGATAAAGGCAATACCGTGTTGATCATCGAACACAACCTGGATGTCGTGAAGCTGGCAGACCACATCATTGACCTGGGTCCGGAAGGTGGTGCCGGGGGTGGACAAATACTGGTAGAGGGCACGCCCGATGAGGTGATCAAACATAAAACCAGCCACACAGGTAAATTCCTGAAAATGGAATTATCCCATTGATCCCTGTCTGAAGCTTTGTTGCTTTATTTCCGTCTGAACGTAAAGAATCTCTTGAAGAATCCGCCATCCGACAGGCTATCGGTATAATAATCGTTGTAGCCGGAATATCCGTAGCCATATCCATAACCATATCCATACCCATACTCAGTACCCGAAGCATTGGCGTCGTTTACAATGATGCAGAGGTTGTGTAATTGATTATCGTGGTACAAACGATTCACATTATTGATGAAGTTGCGTTTCGAGTAATTTGCACGGAT
>JAYRVB010000388.1:0-1845 GCA_041918775.1 Chitinophagales bacterium | reverse complement strand
TTGTTCAGGAGAAACACTTACTCTTCCTGATGGGAGTGTTGTTACTGCAGCGGGTGTATACGAGATACCTTATACCACGATTGCCGGATGCGATAGTGTATTGATCTTTTATGTGGATATCTTTCCGATCACTACCGTTACTTCTGCCATACCGGAAGTTTGGTGTATGGATGCAGGCACTTTGTTGCTAAGTGCGGACCCACCGGGTGGTGTGTTCAGTGGATCCGGAATTTCCGGAGATGTTTTTGATCCGATGGCCGCAGGTGTCGGGACGCACACCATCTCTTATGTGTTTGCAGATGCGTACGGATGTGCATCAATATTCACAACAGAGATCATGGTGGAAGAAAATTTTGCAGATGCAGGAGCAGATACCACGATATTCGATTCAGGTGTTGCTGAGCTGAATGGAAATGCCGACGGATCTTATCTATGGTCACCAAATGTGGGATTGACCTGTCTCGATTGCGCAACTACGTATTCAGATGTGAACACGACTACTACGTATTATTTAACCTCCTATTCTGCAAATGGATGTTTTGCGATCGATTCGGTGACCGTATTTGTATTGCCATCGAATGAAACTGTGTTTATCCCGAACACTTTTACACCCAATGCAGATGGGGTAAATGATGTGTTTTCCGTACTGGGTCCCGGGGTAGAACGCATTATTCAGTTTGCTGTATACGACAGGTGGGGAGAGCGCTTATGGGAGATCAATGATGTGTTACCTGATACGGATACCGCAGCCTGGGATGGCACGTATAAAAACCAACCAGTGCAACAGGGTGTATATGCCTATCTGGTGAAAGTGAGATTTTTTTCGGGCAGGGTAGAAACCATCGCCGGAAATATTACGCTGGTGCATTAACTATTTTCCCAGCTCGTACCCTCTTTACTATCTTTTAATTGGATGCCTACGGATTGCAAAGCATCACGAATTTTATCACTAGTAGCAAAATCTTTTTTAGCGCGGGCATCCTTGCGAATATCGATGACCAGATGCATAACACCATCCAGTTTGCTGTGGTCGCCTTCTTTCTCTTCCCGCAAACCAAAAATATCGATCAGAAAGGTGCGGAATGTTTTTTGTAAACGCGCAAACGTAAATTCCTGAATATTGGCTTTTTTGTTCTGCTTGTCGTTCCAGATATTGATCAGGGTGGCAGCTTCATTAAGTTCAGCTATTGCCTGGGCTGCGTTAAAATCGTTATTCATGGCCTCGTACACACCCACTAACACTTTGTTCACTGTGGCCTCTTCATCTGCATTTACCTCTCCGCTCACTTGCATGGTGTCCACCAATTGTAAAGCGTTCATCATGCGTTTGTATCCTTTTTCTGCCGCTTTTAACCCATCATTGCTGAAATCGAGGGTGCTGCGATAATGTGCCTGTAACATGGAAAAACGCACACTCATAGGCGAATACCCTTTGTCGAGCAATGGATGTGTGCCTTCAAATAATTCGATCGGTAAGAATGCATTGCCCAAACTTTTACTCATTTTTTGTCCGTTGACTGTGAGCATGTTCGGATGAAGCCAATATTTTACCGGTTGCGTATGATTGCAGGCAATACTCTGTGCAATTTCATTTGTGTGGTGCGTGGGGATGAGGTCCATGCCGCCGCAATGGATATCAAATGTTTTGCCTAAGTATTTTGTACTCATAGCCGAACATTCGATATGCCAGCCGGGATAGCCTTCGCTCCAGGGCGATGGCCAGTGCATAAGGTGTCCTTCCGGTGCCTTGAGCCAGAGAGCGAAGTCCCAGGGATTCCGTTTGTCCGGATGTTCTTCGAGACGGGCTCCGATCTTGAGTTTGTCGAGGGTGTTGCCCGAAAGAGC
>JAYRVB010000387.1:0-7791 GCA_041918775.1 Chitinophagales bacterium | reverse complement strand
ATAGTTGCTGCATACAAAGTGTATGCATTCACAGCCGGGTATAGTTTTTGTTAATGGAGACCTAATGCCGGTTTATATCGGCCGTTGGAAGCATTTCAATCCCGGTTTCCGTGGATTAATTAAGTAAATTTGAAGAACAGCAAAAATCTGACCTTATGAAACACGCGATCACTTTCTGCATTGCTTCATTGTTAACCTGCAGCATTTACGCACAAAACATCAGCATCAATACTGATGGAAGCAGTGGCGACAATTCAGCGATCCTGGATCTAAAGTCTACTGATAAAGGTCTGCTTGTTCCCCGCATGACCAGCGCGCAAAAAACAGCGATCGCAAGTCCGGCCACCGGATTGCTCATCTATCAGACTGATGGCACATCGGGATTCTATTACTATACGGGTGCTGCGTGGATACCTCTTTCCTCCACATCTGTCGGCTGGTCAACTACAGGAAATGCCGGCACTGTTGCCGGAACAAACTATGTAGGCACTTCGGATGGTGCTGCATTTGTAGGAAAGAGCAACAACAAAAAATCATTCTGGCTCCATGATAATGTAGCCATCGCGAACACCTATTTTGGCGTACAAGCGGGTGATGCTGTAAGCTCCGGAATAAACAACTCCCTTTTCGGATTTCAAAGTGGATTTGCAAATACCAGCGGTTCAAATAATACGGCATTAGGCACTTTTGCATTATATACTAACTCAACCGGTTCATATAATACTTCTGTCGGGTCTTACAACTTAACATTCAACACAACAGGATATAACAATACGACCACCGGGTATGCGGCGGCGTATACCAACACCACCGGCTACAGTAATTCTGCCTATGGATACTATTCATTGTATTCCAATACCGTTGGAGAAAATAATATTGCCATCGGGTATGCTGCGCTCTTTAACAATACGTTCGGCAACGGAAACATTGGTATAGGCACCAGTGCCGGCGACTATAACAATGCAAATGCCTATTGTGTGTTTGTAGGCTGGGATGCAAACCAATCGACACTTACAGATCATTATAACTCAACCGCACTTGGCACCACATCGCGTATCACAGCAAGTAATCAGGTGCGCATTGGCGACGGCTCTATGCTAAGCATTGGCGGATACCAGAACTGGTCGAACATCTCTGACGGCAGATTTAAGTTCAATGTGCAGAATAATGTTCCGGGACTTGACTTTATCCTTTTACTTGAACCTGTTACGTACCATCTGGATGTGGCTGCAATACATGAGAAGTTGCGCGTACCTGTTACAGAGCAGTCAGCACAAGCGGCCTCAATAAAAACGGCTATCACCTATACCGGATTCATTGCCCAAGATGTGGAAGAAGCTGCCCGTAAGATCGGATTTGATTTTAGTGGTGTAGATGCTCCAAAAAATGCAGATGATATGTATGCCCTGCGGTATGCTGAATTTGTTGTTCCTCTGGTAAAGGCCGTACAGGAGCAACAACAAATAATTAATGCCCAACAAGAACAGATCAATTACCTGATGCAGGAAATGGAAAAACTTAAGTCGAGGTAATGATGCGCTATGTGTTCATGACCATATTATTGTTACAGACTGCATGGCTATTTGCCCAAACGCAAATGGTACTTACGAATGATGTCAAATTAGTGATGCAAAATGATGTAATGCTCGTGGTAGACAATTCCAATCCAAATGCCATATCCACCTTGGGTACGGGAGGAAATATCATCAGTGAAGACGAGGACAATATCATAAAATGGAACATCGGCACAGGTACCGGAACTTACACGGTACCATTTGCCACTTCGAGTGGTGTTAAAATTCCGCTACAGATGTCCATTACTGCTGCAGGTACAGGAAGCGGAAGTATTTTATACTCAACTTATGGTGGTGCCACCTGGAATAATGACACCTATAGACCAACAGGCGTTGTCAATATGACCAATATGGCCGCGTTAAACAATTCCAGTGAAGTTATTGACCGTTTCTGGATGCTGGATGCTCAGGGGTACACAACCAAGCCTACAGGCGCAATTACCTTCACCTATGCTGATGCTGAACATCTTGCGATTGGGAACACCATTTCAGAAGCGGACCTTAAGGCTGAACGCTATGATGAACCAAGCGATAATTGGGAACTCTTTCCTGTGGGAGGTGTAGTAAACACGACAAACAATACAGTATCCGGAGTACCTTTCAATAGTACCGACCTGACACGAAGCTGGACCCTGGTGGATCAAACCACACATTTACTACCCGTTGTGCTTGTGTCATTTGATGCCATCTGCGAAACGGATCAGGTGCACATTAGCTGGAGTACGGCTCAGGAAATACAAACAGATCATTTCGATCTGCAAACAAGCAGCGACGGGGTATTTTTTGAAACCCTTACGACAATACCAGCTGCAGGATACAGCACAACACTTAGTGCATACGACGTATTCACAAAGAACATCGCCTCAACATATTACCGACTCTTCTTATACAATATAGACGGAAGCAGTGAACAACTTGGTGCTATTACGAAGGACTGTAACATTAGTCCTATCCCGTCTGTCTTCGCATGGTCTAATGGTCCTTCTCAATTGATGTTGTCAACTAACCAATTGATCGCAGGGAAGTATCAGTTCACCCTATTTTCCCTTTCAGGACAATTGTTGTTATCGGCTGATCTGCAGCTTGACGAAAATCAGCAGTACTATCTACTTGACGACAAGCGTATTGCATCCGGCATTTATGTATTGCGACTCTCAGCCAATGAACCGGGCAACACCTTTCAATATGTGCAAAAGGTGACCGTGTTGACAAATTAGGCCAACATTAGAATTGTTACAATCCTGATGATTCTTTCAATATGTAACGAATCGATCGGTGCACATTTCACCTGATCTGCATTTCACAGGCATTAAAAACAATACGCATTTTCTGCGATCATTTTATCTGCGATCCTTCTACGTGCTGCGGTGGTATTGATCACGCGGTATTTAGTGAATCGCTTCAGTCCCAGGAGCATCATCCGTTGTTCGTCGCCGGTGGCAAATGCTGCAATGGCGGTTTTTCCATGCTTATTCAACCTGTCGATACTGTCGGTGATAAATACCTGTAACATATCCCTATGCACCACTGTTGCCTCCTCACCCAGTTGTGCTGTGAGTTTCTGGACGCGGAGGAGCATGGATTCTGCTGTAAATATTTCATTCATCATATCGGCTGCACACATCAGGATCTCCTGCTCATCTTTTAAAGCCATCATGAATTTTTGCACTGCTGCACCGGCCACCATAAAGAAGGCTTTTTTCATGTTTTTCAAGGCTTTTTCTTCTTCGTAGAATAACCCTTCACCGGTTTCACCAAATTCAGGTATGCCCATGAGTTCTTTTTGCACGGCCATTGCCGGACCCAGCATATCCAATTGCCCCTTCATAACGCGCTTGAGGAGCATATCCACTGTAAGCAGGCGATTGATCTCATTTGTGCCTTCAAAGATGCGGTTGATCCGTGCATCGCGGTAGGCACGCGCGGCAGGGTATTCTTCACTATATCCATTACCTCCGAATATTTGCACGCATTCATCTACTACATAGTCGAGCACCTCACTACCGATCACTTTTAACATAGCGCATTCGATGGCATATTCTTCAGCTGCGCCGAGAAGCGCTTTTTCATGACCGACGCCTTTCGACAGCAACTCTTTTTCTTTTTTATCGATATAATCGCTGGTGCGGTAGGTGGCACTCAGTGCAGCAAATGTGCGTATCGCCTGTTCGCTGAGTTTATATTTGATAGCACCAAACGAGGCGATGGGCACATTAAACTGGAGGCGTTCATTCGCATACTTCACAGAAGCGTCGATGAGTGCCTTTGCACCACCAAGTACGCCGATACACAATTTATATCTGCCGATATTGAGGATATTAAATGCGATGAGGTGACCTTTGCCTATTTCACCCAATACATTCTCGACAGGCACGGGCGTATTTTCGAAAAAGATCTGACAGGTGGAAGAGCCTTTTATACCCATTTTCTTTTCTTCCACACCGATCGTAAATCCGGGTGCATTGCGTTCCACAATAAACGCCGTGAATTTATCGCCATCAATTTTCGCAAAGACCGTAAAAATATCTGCAAACCCGGCATTCGTGATCCACATTTTTTGACCATTGAGGATGTAGTGTTTTCCATCCTCGCTTAATACCGCTTTTGTTTTAGCAGCTAAGGCGTCACTACCGCTGCCCGGTTCGGTGAGGCAGTAGCTGGCGTGCAACGTTCCGGCGGCGAGGCCCGGCAGGTACTTCTGCTTTTGCGCCTCAGTGCCGAAATACAAAATGGGCAGGGTGCCAATTCCGCTTTGTGCGCCATAGGCTACAGAAAATGCATGCGCCGTTCCTGTTACTTCAGTAACAGCGGATATGGTATTGAAATCTTTTGCAAAACCACCATAAGCTTCCGGGATCGGCAATCCCAACACCCCGATCTCACCTGCTTTTGTGAGCAAGGCAGGCATAAGCCCTTCTTCATGCTCATCGATCCTGTCGAGGTTGGGCAGCACTTCCTTCTGCACAAAGTCGGTGGTCATTTGTTTGATCATCAATTGCTCTTCATTGAGCTCTTCTGGAATGAAGATGTCGGAAGGGGTTACTTCTTTGAGGAGAAACTCGCCTCCTTTCAGGATGTTGTTTGTTGATGACATATTATAGATTTATATTTTTCAGATTTATCGAAATTGGTAGTGAGTAGTGGGTATTGAGTAGTGGGACTGAGCTCGGTGTCCTTCGGACAGAAATGCACATATAAAGTTGTTGAGATCCTGGTCGCACATCATATTTAATTTTCCGAGCTCATTTGTTGCGCTTATACTAATGTCAATTTTAATTGATGAGTCATTTTTTGATTTTGCTGAAGTCTGCTGCGTAATTCCCTGCTAACTTCTTCGGAACAATACTTAAGTCGCTCCGAAATTATAAGCTGTGTTTCGAGTTCATAAGATGATCCAACAGCCATTCCAAGGAAATAATTGAACTCACCATTAGAGTTTCTGCCAGCTCCTTCAGCTATATTCGAAGCTATGGATACAGCGCTTCTCCTCATTTGTGCTATTAATCCATACATCTCATCTTTTGGGAAATTTCGAGTAATTTCAAAAACAGAAACTGAAATCTCCAAGGCCTCCTGCCAAACTTTTAATTTTTGAAAATTGTGCATACAAACTATTTAAAGGGGTTAAACAATATTTAGAAAAATGATTCTTCAACAGTTATTCCATATATCAGATGTCTTTCATCATATTTTCCAAAAACCAGTCCTGTCATTACGTCCAAAGGACGCTGCTTTTGTCCCACTACTCACTACTCAATACCCACTACCCGATACTCAAACTAAATAACCTCTATCACTGCTGCGATTCCTTGTCCTCCGCCGACGCAGGCGGTTACGAGGCCGTGTTTTTTGTTGAGGCGTTTTAGGTCGTGGATGAGTTGAATGGAGAGTTTGGTGCCGGTGCAGCCGAGGGGATGTCCGAGGGCTACGGCGCCGCCGTTGATGTTCACGATGTCGGGGTTCAATCCGGCTTCGCGGATAACGGCAAGTGCCTGGCACGCAAATGCTTCATTCAATTCGATCAGATCTATATTGTTTAAGCCCATATTTGCCTGTTGTAATGCTTTTGGAATGGCGGCTACCGGACCGATACCCATGATATGTGGTTCAACACCTACAGATGCACAGGAAACCATACGGGCGATAGGTTGCAATCCAAGCTCTTTCACCATGCGTTCACTCATAACCAACACAAAGGCGGCACCGTCTGAAGTCTGCGATGCATTACCGGCGGTAACTACTCCTTTAGCAGCGAAAACCGGTTTCAGTTTTTGGAGCGCTTCAATTGTGGTATCGCGACGCGGTCCTTCATCTATGTTTACCACGAGTGTTCGTTCTGCGCGCTTATTTTTTTCATTGACATATACCTCTTTGATGTTGATGGGTGCTATGCCACTTTTAAAATAACCCTGGTCTATTGCCTCAGCTGCTTTGCGATGCGAATGATAGGAATAGGTATCCGCATCTTCGCGGGAGATGTTGAATTGTTGCGCTACATTTTCTGCAGTAAGTCCCATGCCGATCAAGTACTCCGGATGCTCGGCAGCCACCTCATAGTTCAATGAAGTTTTCCATCCTGCTGTTGGTACGAGGCTCATGCTTTCGGTACCGCCGGCTAAAATACAATCAGCCATTCCGCTGCGAATTTTTGCCGTAGCGATAGCAATAGCTTCTACCCCGCTTGCACTATCTCTGTTGATGGTGATCCCGGCAGTAGATTTTGCGAGTGCACGCATGGCGATCTGTCGGCCAATTTGCAATCCTTGTTCTGCTTCGGGCACAGCATTTCCTACAATGCAATCTTCCACACGTGATACATCCAATTGCGGCACCTGTGCCAATACCTGAGCGATCACTTGTACCGCAATATCATCAGGTCGCATAAAGCGAAACATGCCTCGAGGTGCTTTACCTACAGGAGATCGGAGTCCGGCTACTATATATGCTTCAGTCATCATTCCTTGTTTAAGTGTGAATTAATTGCGCAATGGTTTTCCTGTTTTTAAAATATGCTGCATGCGCTCCAGCGTTTTGCGTTCGCCCAATAAAGAGAGGAATGCTTCGCGTTCGAGATCGAGGAGGTATTGTTCGTTCACTTCTGCAGGCTGACTCAGATCGCCACCACTGATGACATACGCGACTTTCTTTGCGATCTTTTCGTCGTATTCGGAAATGTATCCGGCCATGCGCATGGAGGCGATACCCACATAGAAGCTGCCAAGTGCGGAGCGACCTAATACGCGAATATCATTTTTCGGTTTTGGCTGCACATAGCCTGCATCTGCCAGGGCGAGCACTTGTTTTTTTGCTTCTGCAATAAGTCTGGTGCTATTGATCACTTCTTTGTCGACGCCCTTCCTTAAAATACCAAATTCAAAAGCTTCACGTGCGCTCGTTGCTACTTTGGCCATAGCGATATTCAAACTCATTTCCTGCAAGGTTGGAATTTCAATATCTCCTTTGAAGAATTTATCGCTTGCACGCAGGGCTAACTCTTTGGTACCGCCGCCGGCAGGAATAAGTCCCGCTCCTACTTCCACCAAACCGATATACGTTTCTGCTGCAGCAATTGCCACATCGGCGTGCATGGTCATTTCGCAGCCACCACCCAGGGTTAATCCATGCGGTGCTACGGCTACCGGAATACCGGAGAAGCGAATACGCGCCACAGTGTTTTGAAATACACGAATGGCCATATCCAGTTCATCGAATTCCTGTTCGATGGCGAGCATGAGCATCATGGCAATATTGGCGCCGGCAGAAAAGTTTGCCGCTTCATTTCCGATGACAAGTCCGCGATAATTTTTTTCAGCGATATCTATGGATCGTTGAATACCTTCGAGAATCTCGCTGCCCACCACATTCATTTTGGTATGGAATTCGAGATTTAAGATGCCATCGCCGATATCGTGCAGCGTGGCGCCGCTATTTTTCCATACAGGTTTATGCGCGCGATAATTATCGAGCAGGACGAAAGCATCAAGTCCCGGAATTTCCTTGTAGGATCCGGATGGAATATCATAATAGTATTTCTTTCCTTCCTTTACCCGATAAAATGTAGTGCATCCGTTTTTGACCATGTCGGCCACCCATTGTGCCGGAGCTGTGCCGTTTTTTTGCATGAATGCAGAAAATGCTTCGGCACCCAGTATATCCCAAATTTCGAACGGACCTAGATCCCATCCGAAACCGGCGCGCATGGCATCATCAATTTTAT
>JAYRVB010000386.1:0-3400 GCA_041918775.1 Chitinophagales bacterium | reverse complement strand
TCCCGAGCGCATCAGCCCCGAACTGGATGCGGTGATCCTGGGTATGCATGCCAGAGCCGACAACCCGGAATTATTGCGCGCTCAGGAACTTGGGCTGCCCATTTATAATTTCCCGGAATACGTATACGAACAATCAAAAAATGCCATCCGCGTAGCCATTTGCGGAAGCCATGGAAAAACCACCATCACTTCGATGATCATGCATGTGTTGCGTCAAAAGCAGATGCATTTCGATTATCTGGTTGGTGCGCAGTTGGCGGGATTTGAAACAATGGTACGTTTTAGTGGTGCACCGGTGATGATCATTGAAGGCGATGAATATTTTGCATCGCCGCTCGATAAGCGTCCGAAGTTTCTGTTCTATCATCCGCAGATCGCCCTGATCAGTGGAATAGCCTGGGACCATTTCAATGTGTTTCCGACCTATGCTTCTTATGTGCATCAATTCACACAATTGGCCAATGTGATGGCGGCCGACAGCACACTGATCGTACAGGGCGAAGATGCAGAGATCAACAACATGATATCCGGCAGCACCTTTACCGGTGAAGTACTCCCCTACTTTACGCCGGAATATACTGTTGCTGATGGTCACATTACCCTTCAGTATGCAGGCACATCTTATACCATGCACATCTTCGGCAAACACAATATGCAAAACATGGAAGGTGCCCGCCTGGTGTGCGCCAAACTAGGTATTGACACAGCGGATTTCTATGCGGCCATGCAAACATTTACCGGTGCAGCCAAGCGTCTGGAAGTATTTAAGTCCACCGATGACCATATCATATTCCGCGATTTCGCACATGCACCTTCGAAAGTTCAGGCAACCACTGCAGCGGTAAAAGAGCAATTTCCGCAGCATCGTTTAGTCGCTTGTCTCGAATTACACACCTTCAGCAGTTTGAATAAAGGGTTCATAGATCAGTATCGAAATACCATGCGCGATGCTGATGTGCGCATCGTGTATTTCAATCCGCATACACTCGCCCAGAAAAAGCTACCTCCACTGAGCACGGAAGAGGTGCAGGCATATTTTAATGACCCGGAGCTGACCGTAATGAATGACAGTAATCAGTTATTAGCCTTGCTGAAATCGTTAAATATTGCAAACACGCACCTTTTGCTGATGAGTTCGGGCAATTTCGACAACCTCGATCTAAGCATTTTAACTTAATTTTGACCGTGGCAAACCTCCAATTAGACAAGCCTTTGATCTTTTTTGATCTGGAAACCACCGGCATACAACTGGGTTCCGATCGCATTGTAGAGATCAGCTTGCTCAAGATCATGCCGGATGGTCAAAAAGTATCTCAGACCATGCGGATCAATCCGGGTATTCCGATACCGGCAGAAGCATCTGCAATTCATGGGATTTATGATGCCGATGTGGCGGATGCGCCAAGCTTTAAGGATGTAGCTATAAAGCTTCGCGATTTTATTGGCAACGCCGATCTAGCCGGATATAATTCGAACAAGTTTGATGTACCGATGTTAGTGGAAGAGTTTTTACGCGCGGATGTCGGCTTTGATGAAAACAGAAGATATATCGACGTGATGCGCATTTTCACCCTGATGGAAAAACGCACCTTAGAAGCCGCCTATAAATTTTTCTGCGACAAAGAGCTCATTGATGCACATAGTGCCGAAGCTGATGTAAGGGCAACGTATGAAGTTTTGCTCGGACAACTGGAGCGATACGGAGATGCATTAAAAGGCGATGCTCAGTTTCTGCATGAATTTACCAAAGATGGTGAGTTTGTGGATTTTGGTCGTCGCATGATCTATAAGAACGGTGAGCCATACTTTAATTTCGGCAAGTACAATGGACAATCCTGTGCCGACGTTTACCGCAGGGAACCGCAATATTTTGACTGGATATACCGAAGTGATTTTCCGGAGCATACCAAGTTAAAATTGCGCATGATTGAATTTAACCTCAAAAACGCCCAGAAAAAATAAAGCCGGTGTCGCACACACTTGTCATTATACCAACGTACAATGAAGCAGCAAATATTGCTGACATGATCCGTGCGGTGCTGGACCTGCCTGAGCAATTGCATTTGCTCATCATAGAAGATAATTCGCCGGATGGTACAGCAGCAGTGGTGCAAGGCCAGATGCAAGCGTATGCAGGTAGATTATTCATGATGCAGCGCAGCGGAAAACTTGGTTTAGGCACGGCCTATATCGCAGGGTTTAAATGGGCATTGGAACGCGACTATGCGATGATCATTGAAATGGACGCCGACTTTTCACATAAACCGCAGGATCTGCCGCGATTGATGGCGGCCTGTGCGGAGGGTGCAGATGTGGCTATAGGATCAAGGTATGTGCGGGGAGGTAATGTAGAAGACTGGCCGACCGACCGGATATTACTATCCAAATGGGCATCGCGTTATGTGCGGATGATCACCTGGATACCGGTGCAGGATACCACTGCAGGATTTGTGTGTTACAAACGCGAAGTATTACAGCGCATCGACCTCGATAAGATTCATTTTATCGGCTATGCATTTCAGATCGAAATGAAATATGCCGCATGGAAATGTAAGTTCGTTTTGCGTGAAGTACCTATCACCTTTAAAGACCGTGAGCGGGGTATTTCCAAAATGAGCAAAGGTATTTTTAAAGAGGCTGTACTCGGTGTGCTGAAGATGCGATGGAAAAGTTTGTTTTCAAGTTACGCACGATCATAGCCCATGTCTTCCCGATTACCACATCAAAAGCACCATCGTCGCACCAAGCGACTGCATAAGCAAAAAACCGGATTACCTCCGGGCACTTTGTTGTATACCGGTGATAAAAAAGCGGAAACCATTTCACTACACCGCATCCTCTATAACGAGGCTACATTTGAAGAAAAAACATTTTCAAGTGCGCAACAGGCGGGTTTGCAATCGCACATAGGAAAAGTACTTTGGCTCAATATCAATGGATTGCATAACGAGTCTGAGGTAGAGCATATCGGTGCTTCTTTTGGATTGCACAATCTGGTGTTGGAGGATATATTGAATGTGTTTCAGATTCCGAAAGCCGAGGAATATACAGATACAGATCAGTTGTATATCACTTTGAACGAATTCTACATCGACGACCACGGTAAGCTGGAGCGCGACCAGATCAGCCTGTTATTAGGCAACGGATATCTGTTGAGTTTTCAGGAAGAGGAAGGCGATTATTTCGAGCAGATTCGCGAACGTTTGCGGTCGGCAAAAGGCAAACTGCGCAAAAAGCGTGCAGATTATTTATTATATGTCATGCTCGATGCCATTGTAGATAGTTATTACATCGTTCTGGATAATTATGCCAATCAACTGGACGAGGTAGAGAATAATCTGTTTGAACAAAAAAAGGCCAATCACCTCGAGGCCATTCATCGCCTCAACAAGGACCTCAT
>JAYRVB010000385.1:0-11582 GCA_041918775.1 Chitinophagales bacterium | reverse complement strand
TGTATTTTTAGCTATGCCGGGCTTGCACCCTGCACAAATGTTTAATCAACTATTACTTATTACTCATCGGTCAATATCCGGTATCACCAGGTCCAGGGTACCCATGATCGCAACCAGATCGCCAATTTTTTGACCCCGCGCCATATGATCCAGGGCGGATAAATTGGAAAATCCGGGTGAACGGAATTTGATCCGATAAGGTGTCAACCCGCCCTCACTTACAATATACACACCTAACTCTCCGCGAGCGGTTTCCACGCGACTATAAAATTCTCCCTTGGGTAATTTGATTACGGCTTTTGTTTTAGCTACAAAATCACCTTCAGGTATATTGTCAATGAGTTGTTCTACTATGGCTAATGACTGGCGCATTTCTTCCATGCGTACCAGGTACCTCGCCCAACAATCGCCACCGGTTTCTATGGCTTCCTCAAATTGTAATGTTTCGTAACGCTCATACGGATGACGCTTGCGCACATCGCAGGAAACGCCGCTTCCGCGCAGGGTTGGGCCGCTGCATCCATAAGACACGGCATCTTCAGCAGATATATAACCAACGCCTTTCATACGGTTCTGAAAGATCACGTTGCCGGTCACTAACTCATCGTATTCCGGTAGCTTCGACCTGAAGAGCTGAATAAATTCTTTCACCCTCTTCTGGAAATTCGGATGCAGATCAAACATCACACCACCAGGCACCATATAATTCATGGTCAACCTGGCGCCACAGGTTTCTTCCATGATGTCGTTTAACATTTCCCTTTCGCGGAAGGCATGGAAGAATGGCGTGATCGCGCCCACATCCATGGCAAGTGCACCCCACCACAATTGATGGGAAGCCAGGCGCGTGAGCTCATCCATCAGCACGCGAATAACCTGAGCCCTTGACGGGATCTCGATCTGTAATCCTTTTTCAACCGCAAGGGCACATGCATGGTTATTGATATGCGCAGATAAATAATCCATGCGCGACGTAGAATAAATAAATTGCCTGTAGCTCAGGCTTTCGCACATTTTTTCGATAGAGCGATGGATATAACCCAGATGCGGCTCTACTTTTTTAATGGTTTCGCCGTTCAGGGTGATCACCAGATGCAATACCCCATGGGTTGAAGGGTGTTGTGGCCCCACATTGATCACCAGATCGCCGGTTTCCTTTTGTGCTACTTCCTGTAACATATATTTTGCGTTGTCTGCAAATTGCTTCTGCTCAATGCACAAGCCCTTTAGGGTATTAATATCGTTTGGCTGTGTGCAAATGCACACAGTGTTTATAATTTGATCATGTTCACCGGATCATCATAATCCTTTCGCAAAGGGTATCCCTCCCAATCGTCAGTCAATAATAATCTCCGAAGATCCGGGTGATGGATAAACCTGACACCAAACAGATCATATACTTCACGTTCCATCATTTCTGCGGTACGCCAGATATCAGACATGGTTTCTATTTCCGGATTTTCCCGGTTCAACACAGATTTGATCACTACGATGTGCCCATGCTGCATGGATTCCAGGTGATATACCATGGTCAAATGCGTTTTCCAGTCCACACAGGTCAGATTGAACATATAGTCCATCTCAAATGCGGGTAAATTATGCAAGGCCTGCATCACATCACGGCATGCCGTGGCCGGAACTACAGCCTGGAGAAATTCGCCTCCATCTTCAAAAGTGATTTCTGTGTGTAGTGCACTTATGGCGCTTTGTAGTTCTTCGCGGGTCATGGATATGTGGTTATACTTTATCGACAAACTTTTCGATCACGATCTTTTCTCGCTTGCCACCTGCTTTGATCTTTGTTTGTAAAGTGATCAGCGCATGCAGAAGTGCTTCTGGCCTGGGTGGGCATCCGGCCACATATACATCTACCGGAATTACATGGTCGGCACCCTTAACCACACTATAGGTATTATAGAAAAATGGTCCGCCGCTCGTTGCACAGGCACCCATGGCGATCACATACTTAGGATCCGGCATCTGGTCATACAAGCGCTTCAATACCGGAGCCATTTTATTGACAATCGTGCCGGCTATGATGATCACATCTGCTTGTCGCGGCGTTGCTCTGGCTACCTCAAAGCCAAATCGACTCCAGTCGTATTTGGCGCTGGCGGTACTCATCATTTCAATAGCACAGCAACTGGTGCCAAAAACCAAAGGCCATAAACTGTTTGAACGCGCCCAGTTGATGACATCATCCAGTTTGCTCACTAATATGCCCCCGGAGGCCGTTGGATGTACTGAGCCGGGAAAGTCTTGCTGCGTATCGTTTATACCCATTTCAATGCTCCTTTTTTATGTGCATACAAAAAGCCCAGGAACAGGATGAAGAGAAAGACTAATGCCTCCACAAAAGCAAACATACCAAGCTTTTGAACGCTCACTGCCCATGGATATAAAAAGATCAACTCTACATCGAAGATGAGAAAGATCAAGGCGAACAAATAGTAGCCAACATTCAGCTGTGTCCAGCTTTTACCAATGGTGGGAACGCCACACTCATAAGGTTCGCCTTTTACCTCGTTATGGGTTGCCCGTAAAACGAGTTTGCTGAGTAAGATCGCCGCAGTAGCAAAGGCCACCGCAGCCAGGATCAATACAAGTAGTGATGCCGGTCCCATATAGTGCGGCTAAAATACGCCGCGTGCTTGGAAACTTCAAATCTGCACAGGTGCAAAAGAATCAACAGTTTCGATGATAGGTATCATCAATTTCCTGAGGGCCCGAAAACAAACTAAAATCCCAAGCCGCCAAAGGAACTTCTCATTTCTGCAATTTGCTGAAAAGGCACGCCCTAAGCCAGTATGCGCAGAAGCAAATGTAACCTCGGGTTAGTTCTGGCGCCATTGCCACCGAAATCTAAACACACATACCGTGCGATACAATCGATCCTATATCCCTTAAAATCGTCCATTTTGTGCGCTGAGCCTTGTGGTGATAGGGTGTTTCCGGGCATGTATTGACATTAATCATCGTTTTTTGTGACACTCGTCATGCTGCAGGGTATGATTTATCGGGAAGTTTACACCTACATTCAGGCAAATCAGCCTGACGACTTAATGATAGACTATGGCACAACAACATGTAGGTGAAGATTCGCTCCAAGCCACTCAACCCGTAAAATATGTGTTCAAACGCGATGTCATGGACGGCAACGAAGCCGCCGCATTTATCGCTTTTAAAACCAATGAAGTGTGTGCGATCTACCCGATCACACCTTCAAGCCCCATGGGCGAATGGGCCGACGAATGGTCGTCGAAAGGCATAGTGAATATTTTTGGTCAGGTGCCTACCGTAGTGGAAATGCAAAGTGAGGCCGGTGCAGCCGGAGCTATTCATGGCGCATTGGCCGCAGGTGCTTTAAGTACCACCTTTACCTGCTCTCAGGGACTGCTACTCATGATCCCGAACATGTTCAAGATCGCCGGCGAGTTAACACCTGCCGTTTTCCATATCGCAGCGCGTGCTGTAGCTACACATGCCTTATCCATTTTTGGCGATCATAGCGATGTGATGGCAGCTCGTTCTACCGGATTTGCCATGTTGTTTGGTACTAATGCTCAGGAAGTGATGGATATGGCACTCATCGCTCAGGCATCTACCCTAAATGCCCGCGTACCGTTCATGAATATTTTCGACGGATTCCGCACATCGCATGAATTATCTGAAGTAGATATCATACCGGATGACATCATCAAACAAATGATCGACATGACGGATGTGATGGCACACAGAAGCAGGGCGATGAATCCTGCAAACCCATTCATAAAAGGCACTGCACAAAATCCGGATGTGTTCTTTCAGGGACGTGAAGCTTCTAATCAGTTTTATGCGGCCGTGCCCGGTATTGTGGAGGATAAGATGCGCAAATTCGCAATGCTTACCGGCAGACAATACCATCTGGTGGAGTATTATGGACATCCTGAAGCATCGCGCGTACTGGTGATCATGGGATCCGGCGCCGGTCCTGTGCAGGAAATGATTGATCATTTGAATGCCCGGGGAGAAAAAACAGGAGCAGTGATCATTCGCTTATATCGGCCATTCCCTGTTGAAGCATTCATACAGGCATTGCCGTACTCAGCACGTCATGTTTGTGTGCTCGACCGTTGCAAAGAACCCGGTAGTATTGGCGAGCCTCTTTACATGGACGTCTGCAACGCCTTAATGGAACACCAGCGCCTAGCCATGCCCACCATTGTGGGCGGACGATATGGCCTTGGCTCCAAAGAATTTAATACGGGAATGGTGAAAGCGGTATTTGATAATCTACTCTCCTCTCATCCCAAAAATCATTTTACTATTGGCATTGAGGATGACCTCACACATACCAGCCTGCCATTTGATGCAGATTTTACCCTGGAAGATCAACATGCCTTCAGAGGATTGTTTTATGGACTTGGTGCTGACGGAACAGTGAGTGCAAACAAAAACTCCATCAAGATCATGGGGGATAAAACTGGTGATTTTGTGCAGGGATACTTTGTATATGACTCGAAAAAATCCGGCTCACTTACAGTATCGCATCTGCGCTCCGGAAAAAATCCGATCAGGTCATCTTATCTGATCCGGTCTGCGAATTTTGTGGCTTGTCATCATTTTAATTATCTCCGAAAATATGATGTGCTGCGCTTTGCCGAACCTGGAGCAGTGTTCTTATTGAATGCACCATATGGCCCGGAAGAAATTTGGGATCAGCTGCCACACAAAATACAGGAGGAGATCATCGAAAAACAATTACAGTTCTATGTGATCAATGCGAATGCAGTGGCACGCGAAACCGGTATGGGCTCCCGGATCAATACTATCCTGCAAACCTGCTTCTTCGCAATTAGTAATGTGATGCCTAAAGAACAAGCCATCGAAGAGATCAAACAGGCGATCTATGATACCTATATTAAAAAGGGTATGCAGGTGGTTGAAAAGAACTATGCAGCAGTTGACCAGGCACTCGCACATTTACACCAAATTGATTATACGCATAAATTGCCCGGACATATGCTGGGTGATAATATCATCAGTGGAGATGCACCGGATTTCGTGCAACGTGTATTGGCAAAGATCATGGCCGGTGATGGCGATGATCTCCCGGTTAGTGCATTTCCAGTGGATGGTCGCTACCCAAGCGGAACTACTCAATACGAAAAGCGAAATATCGCCGAGCAGGTGCCGGTTTGGGATGCAGATATCTGTTCGCAGTGCGGCAAATGTTTTATGATCTGTCCGCATGCAGCCATCAGACCAAAAGTATACGACAAGGAAATCTTATCCAAAGCACCTGAATCCTTCAGGTTTACCGCACCTATCGGCAAAGAATTTCATAAGGAATCAGAAGCCTATACCCTTCAGGTAAGTGTGGAAGACTGCACCGGATGTAATTTATGTGTAGCCTATTGTCCGGTGGAAAGTAAAACTCAACAGGGACATAAGGCGATCAATATGGTGGATAAATTTGGGCTGGAGGAAAAAGAACGCGAAAATTGGGATTTCTTCCTCGCCATTCCTGATCTTGATCGCGAACGCGTCAATAAAAATACAGTGAAGGGTACGCAGTTCCTGCAACCATTGTTTGAATTCAGCGGCGCCTGTGCGGGTTGTGGCGAAACACCTTATATTAAACTGCTCACACAATTGTTCGGCGATAGAATGGTTGTGGCCAATGCTACAGGTTGTTCCTCTATTTTCGGAGGTAACCTGCCCACCACTCCATGGTCTGTGAACCACGATGGACAGGGCCCTGCATGGGCGAATTCCTTATTTGAGGATAATGCAGAATTTGGATTGGGGATTAAACTGGCAACAGATAAAAAAAGAGATATTGCTTTTCATCTCCTGCACGAACTGAAGTCCGAGATCGGTGAGGAACTTTACCAAGCGATCATCCAGAATCACGGTACAGCAGAAGCAGACCTGTCTAAACAAAAACAATATATCGCCGAGCTGCGCAAACGCATCCGCGGACTTCAGCATACAGCCGCGCAAATGTTATTGCATTTTGCTGATTATCTCATCGAAAAATCTGTTTGGATCATTGGTGGTGATGGATGGGCTTACGATATCGGATTCAGTGGACTCGACCATGTGTTATCCACCGGCGAAAATGTAAACATCTTCGTGCTGGATACGGAGGTGTATTCAAACACCGGTGGACAGAAATCCAAAGCATCACCATTAGGTGCAAGTGCTAAATTTTCGATCAATGGTAAGCGATCCGGAAAAAAAGACCTGGCACTTCAGGCGATCGCACATGGTAAAGCATACGTGGCACAAATTGCCATGGCTGCCAATGATATGCAAACGGTAAAAGTGATACAGGAAGCAGAAGCCTATCCTGGCCCATCTTTGATCATCGCCTATAGTCATTGCATCGCACACGGGTATGATATGTGTCACGGTAGCGACCAGCAGAAGAATGCGGTAAATTCCGGTTATTGGCCATTATTCCGATTCAATCCGATGAAGCCAAAAGGAGAAAGATTTCAATTGGATTCTAAAGATCCAAGCATGCCATTGAGCGAGTTCCTCTATCATGAAAATAGATTCTCTTCTATCAGAGCGAAAGATCCTGCATTGGCTGATGCTTTCCTGAAAATGGCAGAGGACGACTTGAAGGCGAAATACGAACGACTGCATTTATTGCAGGGGATGTAAACTACAAACCGGCTTTGTGAGCCTTTTGCTTAACATCAGCAGGAGTCATCACATTGCAATATGATTGACAATAAAAACGCGTTGCTATTGAATTGTAGCATCGCGTTTTTTTAAATAATGTTTTGATCATTTCCTACTCCACCACCTTAGCCTCCGCTGCCTGCAACACCTCTTTATTTTCAGGTGCATTATTGTGCACAAAGGCAACCACACCCATGTTATCAGCATTCCAGTTTGCGGGTATGGTATAAGTAAATGTAAATACATACCAGCGCCCGGCAATGTTTTCTTCCGGAAGCGCTGTGCCTGAGTAATTGGTAAGCATTTTCCGCAATACATGATTGTGCTCGTAATCTTCTACTTCACCACCTACATTGTCGTCTATCTGCGCTGCAATGATACCGCTTTCAATAAGTGATACACTCAGGTTGTTAGCATCCACCATGGTCGATGTATAATCGATGCGCACCTCAACGGTCAGGTTTCTGGTTCCTGCATCATAAGTATTGGTGATGTCTATATTACATGGCGGAGTTAATGCCGCCTGTTCTCCGCAATACGGAACTACGTTTGCGGGAATTTCAGGGAGGTAGTCATTGTCCGTAAATTCTTTTCTGTCAATGATAGACGCAGGCCATCCTACTGCGGGTCCTAAGTATAGATCTAACAACAGTGCTTCCTCTGTTTGCATATTCTGATCCAGATAAAGTGGATCGGCAAAATAGTTATACTCCGCAATGGCTACCACCTGCCCCGGATATGCAGCATACGCATTCTCTATGGCAATATGGGCGTCAGGACAATTCGGGCACGCAGCTCCGGTAAAATCTTCGATCAACACAACCTTATCATCAGGCGATTCTGCTGTGCCAACACCTGTTTCATAGGCACTTTCCGTCATATCAATTGGCGGATTGATCTCCTTGCAGGCCTGCAATAGGCAGGTGGAAACAAAACCCGCACTCAATAGGATATGTGATATTTTACGATACATGATATTATACTTTAAAATGATGTGGTAAACCCGGCTTTGATACCACTGAATGCCGGCTCATATCTACAAACCCCACCGGTACAAACAATACCGGCGATCTGTTTTACATAGTTTAACGTAAATCGACTCGCTTTATTGGTATATGCAGCAAAAACGGAATAATAATGCAGGTCGTCTTCTGTGCGTAAAGGCTCGTAGTTCCACATGTCACTCACCGAGAAACTCCAGTGTGGCGCAATGGTATACTCCACTAATCCATATACCCAACTGCCAAAATCCTGCTGGCAGTTTTGGTATTGTAACTCCATGCGAATCGACTTCTTTTTATCAAACTTGTATAAGAACTCAGCAAATGGCGTTATGGCATTTACCATAGGCCTTTCCGGTTCGTTTTCATACACTGCCTGATTGTATTGGATGAGTTGTGCTCCGATCAACAATTTATAGGTCTTCTTGCGCATTTCGAAATCAAAAAAGATCTCCTGAAAAAGATCCAGACTGTCATTCGTAACTTTCGCATAATTGGCGTTAAATGTATACCCCTTTTTTGGCGTAAAAGTTCCATTCACCTGATACGCAAACTCTCCCAATTCCTGCGCAACCGCCTGATAACGAGCTGTTAATCGCAATGAGTTTTGGCGTGTAAGCGATGGCAAGTAATAAATAATACCATCCAGCAAAGTTTCATTCGGAGAAGTACGCATGATCCAGTTATCCAGCATACGTACCTGTCCGGTTATCCCAAACCCGTCACCGATCTTGGAGGTGCTGTAGGTAAGGGATGAATACAGAACGTTTCCATCACTATCTTTTAATTGACCGGTAATGTCGCGAACAGCTTCTGAAGTCTTCATCGCATATTCGGCATACCAGGTGATGTTTTTAATGGTCAGCGTATTAAATACGGAACCGGCAAACACATTATACTTGGGATAAAATCGGTCTTCCAGTTCGTACGTATTGATCTGGGAAATAATGATCTCCATATTGTCCTGATCGATCGTGCGGTTAACAAAAGTTACACCCGGTGCAATGATCACATCAGTTTTCTTTGTAGGGATATTGCCTTCCAAAGTGGCGCCCTTGATGACCGGACTGAATCTCGTAAACAGATCCTTCATTTGTCCGGCAATTACTTTGGCCTTCAGGTTTTCGTTAAAATCATAGGCGATCTCAATGCCAAACAAAGCATTGTCAATACCCAATGGCCGTTCTTCATACGAACGAAAAGTTAACCCCGACCCAAACTGATCGTAAATATGTCCACCCGTGATCTTCAAATTGTCGATCTTCTTGCTCACATAAAATCTGCCTAAACCGGTGCCGGTATAAGGAATGCCCGGATTGTGCAGGTTACTGTTCAAAAACAGATCTACCCGAACACCCGCCTCTAAGCCCCAGGCATCGTTTCGGTAATTCGTGTTCACCCAGGTATTGGTTCCACTCAGCAAATTATCATAATGTGGGGTTCCGGAGGCACCGATCAGACTGTCGCGCTGGTAAAACTCGGCATTCATCATCACGTCTCCACTCAAAGCACCCTGTGCCCATATACTGCCCGAAAACAGTAAAAATCCGGCACAGAACAACAAATTTTTCATATTCAGGTAATGGTTTCAGGGCACTAAGTTAAAATTACCCCGCCAATTATCCAACGCCACTCAGCCTTCTTACCGCCGGCCGACACCACAAAGCCTTGTTTTGGGGCTCCTCCGGACTCTGTCGTTTTCCTGTCATTTTACACAACTTTTACCCGCCATCCGGCCGCCTATACCCGTAAAATGGCACACTACTTGTATAGCTTGTGCTATCTTTGATCATCAAACTACCGGTATTACATGAAAAATCTTCTGCTCATCGCATGTGCACTTTTTGTCGGCTCAACAGCTTTTGCTCAGGACAAACTGCCCGATCTTGAATTGTCTGACGTGAATGGCAATAAGATCAATGTGGCTGATTACAGCAAAGACAGCACCATTCAGGTGTTTAGTTTTTGGGCTACCTGGTGCGTGCCTTGTAAGGAAGAACTGAATAATATCGCAGAGATTTATGAAGACTGGCAAAAAGACTACAAAGTAGAGATCATTGCCGTTTCTGTAGATGACGCCAAAACACGCGCTCAGGCAAAGTCCTATGCAGAAGGCCAGGGCTGGACGTACACCATCCTGCTCGACAGTAATAAAGACCTCCAAAGATTATTGGGCGGACAATCCGTTCCGTTTACCGTGATCACCGATAAAGCCGGAAATATTGTAGATAAACATACCGGTTATATTGAAGGTGATGAATACGAACTCGAAGAAAAGATTGCCAAACTGGATGAGTAATTCTTTCCTGCTTATCGTAATATTTAACCGGTCACTGTGCTCAGGCTGCAGTTGATCACCTCATGCTTCCACATCAAAAAATAAATGCGCAATGATGCTGTCGGCAATGAACCAATGCGCCGTATCGATATGCAAATAGGCATCTGCAACATATACAACCCCTTCCTGTATCAATGGCGCTGCGGCATCGAGTAATTGTTGTCGGGCCTCGCTGCCAAAACGCGATGTAAATGCCTCCAGATCCAATCCCTGAGCGGTTCTGAGCGATACCATGATCAGCTCATGCATCTGCATGGAGGTGTTCAGATATTCTATTTCGAAGCTTGGTGTGTTTGTGGTGATGGCGCGAATGTATTGAGGGTTATTGGGAAAATTCCATTGTCTGGATATGCCATTGTATCCATGTGCAGAAGCGCCAAGTCCTATGTAGTACATGCCTCGCCAGTATCCGCTGTTGTGCGCCGCTTGATAACGCGGCAAACAAAAGTTACTGATCTCGTAATGGATAAATCCATGCGCAAGTAATCGGGTACGCATCAGATGAAATTGACGTTCTGTCTGCACATCATCCGGTGCCTGTTCTTTACCACTGGCAATAAAATGCGCAAGAGCGGTTTTCGGCTCTATCGTTAATGCGTAACAGGAAATATGTTGCACCCCTGCTCCGACCATCATGTCGATATTGGCCAACCACGCTGCATCATCCAGCTCGGGCAACCCATAGATCAGATCACCGGAAATATTGGTAATGCCACCCGCCTGCGCCATCGAAATGGAAGCTAATGCTTCTGCACCACTATGCGTGCGATTCATGCGTTTCAGATCTGCATCCCGAAATGATTGTATGCCAATGCTCAGTCGATTGATGCCGGCCTCTTTCCAAACGCGAACGGCGTCCGCATGGATGTCGTCGGGATTTGCTTCTAAAGTGATTTCCGCAGTTGAATCAATAGGATAATGTGTATGCAAAGCCTGCATGATGCGCTGCAGCTCGTCGGCATCCAGCAAACTGGGTGTGCCTCCGCCAAAATACACGGAACCGATGCGCCTGCCGCCTGCATAATCGCTGCGCAATGCGATCTCCTTAAGCAGCGCTTCCACGTAGGCCGGTTTCTGTTTTACACTTGTGCTGAAATGAAAATTGCAGTAATGACAAGCCTTGTGGCAGAATGGGATATGTATATAAATACCCGCCTTGTCGTCGTTATGCTGCATGATACCGCAAATGTATCGGTAAATTTGCGTTTCTGATGTATAGATGCACACAAGCTATAGTGGCCTTCTGCCTTGCCTGCGCACTTCATGGCATATGTGGGAATCAACTGCATGCGCAATCATCAGATACCGTTTTCCTCCGCATTTCGAGTACTGCTCCGATAGAAATCAAACCCTTACCCTTTGAAACATTTCTTTTCCGGGATGCAATAAGTGCCCAAGGCGCTTTAAATGACATCCTGCGAACCTGGTATGCAGATGGATACCTTTTGGCTGCCTACACAATGCATACCTCAGGCGATACCATTTTCGCTGCATTTACACCCGGCCCGCGCATCGCATGGGCGCAAATACACATCTCCGAACAGGACATGCCCATCGCACAGCTCACC
>JAYRVB010000384.1:0-1599 GCA_041918775.1 Chitinophagales bacterium | reverse complement strand
GATGGATCCAGTTTTGCCACCTGATCTTTGAAGTCCGGGGCGTTGTAATTGATATTGATCGCTCCTTTCAGATAGCCGGAGCTGAACTCTTCGGGTGTGCGCACATCGATCAGCACTACACCTTCCTGTTGCATTTTTTCTGCGAATGCATCCGCAGCAATATCTTCGAGGATCACGGCATTTTGAATAGCTACATGATCCTGAGTAGATGCCTGGTTATCGGGTTGCGCGCATCCGGAGGATGACACCACTAAAAAACCCATCAAAGCGCCAATTGTTATGCTCATATATTTATTTTGTCCCATGATACAAAAACCATTATTACACCCGTAAAATTTCCAATACAGAAAACCAAGCAGGCCACCACTTAATATGTACACCAACACTTCCATTGCTTACAACACATTATCGATGGTAGATTGCAAATGGCTCAGTGGCACTGCACCGGATTGTCTCCATAATTGCTCCCCTTTTCTAAAGAGGATCAACGTAGGCACACCCTGAATGCGAAAGTGCTCGGCTACCTGCGGATTCTTATCTACATCTACTTTGATCACGCTGAGTTTTTCGCCATTATTGGCTGCAAGGTCCTTCAGCACCGGTGCCATCATCTTACATGGTCCGCACCACTCCGCAAAGAAATCTACCAGAACAGGTTTATCGCCTTCTATCAATTCCTTAAAATTCAGCTTCTTTTCCATACAGCGAATAATACGCAAAGAGATAAATTAGTTCGAAAATACACGGTGACTTTTGTCACTACACCTTGCGCAGGCGGATCAGCAGCTCATTGCCTTCCCTTGCCGGGTGACTGTTGGTGCACAATTCCATGGTGTCAATGCTGAGGAGATAGCCAAACGTTCCTCTATATTCTGCTTCCGTGCCTCCAAATGGCGGTCCGGGTTTGTCGAATGGTGTTCTGAACAACACCCCGGTGAGTATACCTCCTTTGGCAAGTAGACTGTGCATTTTTTCTGTATAGGCCTGTCGCAATGCGGGATCAATGGCACAGAAAAATGTTTGTTCGAGGATGACATCATATTCCCCCTGGTGGGTAAAGAAATCGCCAAGGAGTACTGTGCACGATTTCAAACCTTCCTCCTCGAGTGCCTTTTTCAGGTTTGCAACAGGCGCAGGTGCAATGTCGATTACTGTTACCTGGGTGAAACCCTGTTCTACCAGATATAGGGCTTCCCATGCATTACCACAACCCGGAATGAGTATGCGCAGGTCCTTGCGTGGCAGGGCATCAATGATCGATCTCAGCGGCGGCGAAACCGCACCCATGTCCCAACCTGTTGTTCCTTCTTCGTATCTGTTTTGCCAGAAAGCGCCGGATAAAAATTCTGTCATACAAATAAATTGATCAGTTCGATCTCGTTGCGATGTAATTTGATCTTCCCACTTTGCTCCATCTTTTTCAACAAACGGGAAACCACCTCACGGGTGGAATTCAGGTCATTGGCAATTTGCTGATGGGTGATATCGAGATTTTTGGTGTTCAATTCGGTGAACTGCCTGAATAGATAATTTTCCAGTCGTTCATCCATATGTTTGAATGCCACCTGGTCGATCACGATCAAAAGTTCCTCAAAGCGT
>JAYRVB010000383.1:0-3529 GCA_041918775.1 Chitinophagales bacterium | reverse complement strand
TGCAGAAATTGAACTCAGCGGGCATACCTCTTCAGAGGGCGAGTATGCCATGAATAAATCATTGTCGTACAAACGCGTTAAAGCCTGCAAAGACTATATCGTTGCTAAAGGCATTTCCGAAAGTCGCATCATCGCTGTTGGTTTTGGACCGGATAAACCGGCCGCACCCAACGACACAGAAGCCAATCGCGCAAAAAACAGAAGGGTAGAAATGCGGGTGACTAAATTATGAACAGCATCAGCCATCCTCCGGAAGTGCATGCGGATAGTTGTTAGATTTGTTGTGCATGACATATGACCAAGTATTGTACTTGTGTATGTTCGCATATAACAACACTTTTTTAAAAAATTGAACAACAGATACATTCGAAAATATTCATTGTGGAATTGACCAAAACATTCGCAGATTGTCGCTTAGTGCCCTTGCGCATTCCCGGAGGCTGGATCGTAAAACACAACACCTTCCACGATGAACCCTTCCGCAACCCCGACGGCACGCTCAATCGATTTCATAATGATTCCCCCGACCTGTTATTGATCCGACAAGTTCGCGGCATCGTCAACAACCAATGGAGCGACGATGAAAAAGATTGTTTGCTTCTTGACGTAGGATGGAAATACCTCCTCACCCCGCAAAACACCCTGGATAAATCAGACGGCTACTACAAAGTGCAACTCCTTCGCGGAAATTTTTCAGAAGGCACTACCCTGCTCATTGAAGAACACAAGTCTATTGCTGACACCATAGCAGCCGTGGAGCGGATATTGATGGAACAGCTTTAGTTGTGCTAATGAAATGATTCGGCTAGGGGGAGATTTTGCTTCGCTCTAATGGCGAATAGGTGATTGGTGAATGCCCTTGCATTTCTTCGCGCCTTTGCTTCTTCGCGCCTTCGCGTGAAAAACTACACGGTTTCGTAAAAAAAGGGCATTGTTTCTTTATCGCTCAATGTCTGAATCGCGGATAAGGCGGATTACGCGGATTGCACGGACAATGAGGGATTTTTCCTGTGCGCCTCGCGGTGGGCCGAATAGGCCGGATCACCCCATCAGTAAATAATCACATCAGCACATCAGCAAATCAGCACATCCTCCTTACCTTTGCACCATGTCGCTCACACATGAAGAGGTGCCTATCGACTTCGATCCGCGGTGGATCGCGGTTTTGCGTATGATGAAGGAGCGTTTTGGTAAAAAGCCGGAGCTGGAATCGGTGCTTTTTCTGATCGGGATCAATGAGCTGGGGCGGATAGAAGAAAAATTTACCAAAGAGCAGAAACAGGACCTCATGCATGTTGCGGTATGTAAACTGCTGAGTCAGGAGGGCTTTTATCGATTGGCGGGCTGGGACGATGAAGGTTGGCCCTTATATGAAGCGGCGCAGGAACTTCCCGCCTGGTCGGCCACCGAACAGGAAACACGTATAAAAATAAACATCATCAAATATTTTGAAGACAAACAACAGATATGAAAAAGGTACTCATTATTTGCTGCGCACTATTTGCGTTTGCCGCCTGTAAAGAAAAAACAGATGAACATGCCGGTCACGATCACGACGCTGCGCATATCGACACGGTGATCTCCAGTACCACACCTGCACAGATCACCCCTACAACCGATACAACAACTCAGACTATGGATAATAATAAGATCTACTACGTAAACATCAGCACAGCTTATGGCGACATGAAAGTGAAGCTGTACAATGAAACACCAAAACACCGCGACAATTTCCTGAAACTGGCAAAGGAAGGATACTATAACGACCTGTTATTTCATCGCGTGATCAAAGATTTTATGATACAGGGCGGTGACCCAAATTCGCGCAACGCCGGTCCGAACGATCAATTGGGCATGGGAGGTCCTGAATATAAAATTCCTGCAGAGATCAAGCCGGGATTGTATCACAAAAAAGGCGCACTTTCTGCTGCGCGTCAGGCCGATCAGGTGAATCCGCAGAAAATGAGCAGCGGTTCACAGTTCTACATTGTGCAAGGTAAAAAAACCAGCGCCGCCGAATTGGATCAGATCTCACGCGCATACGGCACGAGCTTTTCTCCGGAAGCGAAAGAGATCTATTCCACGATCGGTGGAACGCCTTTCCTAGATAATAACTATACCGTGTTCGGCGAAGTGGTAAAAGGCCTCGAAGTGATCGACAAGATCGCAGCCGTTCAAACCAAACCCGGAGATCGTCCGGTGCAGGATGTGAAGATGAAAGTGACGATCATTGAGGAGTGATCGTTTTACAATTTTGAAAAAGCCCATCAGCGATTTTGTTGGTGGGCTTTTTTTTGGGTGAGTGGGTCAACGGGTGAGTGGGTCAGAGGGTCAGTGGGTCAATGGGTGAGTGGGTCGGTGGGTCAGTTGGTCAATGGGTGAGTGGTGAGTAGTGTCCTGATAGCTATTGGGAGGTGAATGCCTTTGCATTTCTTCGCTCCCGATAGCTATCGGGATTCGCTACTTCGCGTCTTCGCGTGAAAAAGGGTGAATCGTCAATCGTGAGTCGTGAGTCGTGAATCGTGAATCGTGAGTGGTGAGTGCCGGATGGATTTTTTTGCAACGAAGTTGCAGGTAAGGACGTAAATCCTTCGTAAGAACTACTTTATCAGATCGCTCGTATTGATACATTTTCTTGCATTTGTCCCACTACTCTCCCGATAGCTATCGGGAACCCACTACTCACTACCCCCCACAGCGCCAATCCCGAAGCCAACCGCCTGAATTTTTGCTGATATTGCATATAGGCGCGTGAAAAAACGATACAGGACCATGTGTATAGTGGCGATAAATGGCAAATGATGCGATACTTGCGCCGCGTTCAAGAAGGTTATTTTCCCCCAAAACCAAGCGCTACGCCTTCGTAAATTTGGTATAGTTTTAGCAGCATAATAAGAAAGAAGCGATGAAACGGCTATATACCCTTTGTGCGTTGTTTTTATACATGTCGGCTGTAAGTGCCCAGGGATTTGAGTTTGACTCGATCGGGGTGCAGTCGATCACTATAGGCAAGATTACGCAGAAGGCCGATACCGGGGTGATTCGGGTGGATCGCGCGGGTGGCTATGACGATTATTGGCCGGTAAACCTGCCGGAATCTTACGCCATTCAGGGTCAGGAGGTGGTGTTTGAAGGTGCGCGTGGTCGTATTCCGGTGAATGCGCGTTTGGTGGGCACGCCCGTGAAGCTGCACATGATCCGCGTGTTGTATCGCACGCAACCTGCTGACGCTGATGGCGAGACCTTGCCGAAAGAAGAACAACCCACTAAAACCATTGACCCGGATTCTACCGGTTATATCGATAAGCAACATGGTAAGATCATACAGATAACGGATGTATATTTTATTGAAAGTGTGATCAACGGTGAGGTAAAACGCTATGTGCCGGATTATTTACCGGATGATTTTAAAATTGCCGGAAGTGATATCACGTTTAGCGCGGTAACGCTTAAATATGATCCACAGGTACGCATGCTCGGCGCGCCTGTGCGCATAAAAGAATTAATGATGGAGGAGCAGGTGGCATTT
>JAYRVB010000382.1:0-2681 GCA_041918775.1 Chitinophagales bacterium | reverse complement strand
TTCAGCTTCTTCCTCCTCTTCCGCCTTTTTCATAAACATTTCCCATTTTTACCAATTAATTCAAGTTGCTGTTCATGCACATCCTCATTCTTCCATCATGGTATTTTCCTCCGGGGACCCAGGAGATAGCGGGACGCATGTTCCATCACCTGGCGGGAGGGCTGCGCGAACAAGGTATTGACGCACGTGTGCTCCATTCGGAGTATTCAACGAAGGGTCCGCTTTTCAAAAACGTCACCTTTGAGGTCGAAGAAGATGTGCCGACGTGGCGGACCACACAATTCTTTCCTCCAAAGGGAAATACTTTTATAATGAAAGTTTGGGTCAGGAAATATGTGAATGATATTTTGGCCTATATTCAGAAAGAAGGTAAGCCCGATCTCATCCACGCACACAGTTACCTGGCAGCCAGTGTATGCGCCTCATTACAGGCAAAAGTTAAGGTTCCGTTTATTTATACAGAAAGGCTCTCAGGTTTTGTGTTGCAAAAAATTCCAAAACATCATTATTCTATTTTGCCAGGTTGTTTTAAATATGCCAGCGAGATCACCTGTGTCAGCCCGGGCTTATTGGATCGACTGCAGCCGCATACCAATAAACACATCAAGGTGATTCCTAATTTTTTTGATGAGCGGATCTTTTATCCGGATGCGTCTGTTCAGAAAAACAGTGTTTTCACATGGGTTTCAATTGGTGAACCGGCAAATGTCAAAGGACTTGATATTCTAATTCATGCCTTTGCCGGGTTGAAGAAGAAATTGATAAATGTTTCTATGCATCTGATCCTGATAGATGATATTCCGGAAAAGGAAGAGTTGGTAAAACTTGCCGTTTCTCTCGGTATAGCAGCTGATATCACCTGGACAGGGCTCATCCATCAGACAAAAATCGCGGCCATACTCCGAGAGAGTCATGTGCTGATATCGGCCAGCAGGGTGGAGACGTTTGGTAAGGCGATTGTAGAAGCACAGGCGTGCGGATTGCCGGTAGTAGCTACGAAAACGGATGGAGCCACCTATATCATCACTTCATCTAAACAAGGAGAACTCGCAGCAATTGGTAGTCCTGAAGACCTGATGCGTGCGATGGGAAAGGTATATGTAGGCTATTCCACATATGATCCTTCGACTATTCATGCTTTGGCTGAAAAGCGATTTGGTCTAAAACCAGTGATCCATCAATGGATAAAATTGTATAATTCGGTGCTATCATGATCACGCAGCAGAAGCGACTGATGACCTACACCTACTTCAACCGAGATCCTGGAACGGATTTGCGGACGACCCATCTTTTTTCTCAGGCGCAGAAGCGTATTGTTTTAATGGTCCGCGTACCTTTTCCAACGATGGTCGTGGATCTTCGGAATATTGAATTTGTCAGTCAATGGTCAGCATCAACCCGTACCAAGATCAATCGCGCTGAACGTGAAGGACTCACAGTAGATCGTGGTAATTACCTTATACCGGAAATTCTAAAATTATTTTCGTCTACCGCAACACTCAAAGGACTCCGTGGATATGTTCCCGAGGATTTTGATCAGTTACCCCACCTCGAATCATCTGCTATTTATTACGAAGGAGTCATGTTGTGCAGTCACATCTGGCTGATCGATACAGAAGAGAAACGTGCACTGCTCTACGTCAATGCAAGTAATCACCATAATGATAATGATGATAAATCACTGACCGGACGCGCGCATTACTTTTTATTGTGGCAGGATGGATTGTATCTCAACAGCCTGGGCATAGAGACTATGGACCTGATGGGCTATACAACTAAATCTGCCAATAAGTGGATGAGTGGTGTCTATCAATGGAAGGCGGGTACCCACGGAAAGGAGGAAATGCTCCACCACTATTATCCATTCTGGTTTTATGTCTTTCGAAAGTTTCGTAATATGCTGACCGGATGAGTCGCGAAGAACGAAAGCAGCATTATATCTCCTTATGTGAAAAGGGAAAGATCCCGGGCTTGTTTATGCAGCCCTGGTGGTTGGATACGACAGGAGATTGGGATGTGGCACTGGCCATTCGCAATGACCAGGTAGTGGGTGCTATGCCATATGCACCAGGTAAAAGATGGGGCATATGGACTGTTGGAATGCCTGCACTGACTCACCATCTGCGGATCTGGATGGACAAGCCACCGGATATCTCAGATCATAAATGGCTCACACGAGAGAAACAGATCATTTGGTTGCTGATCGATGATCTGCCGGCCTATGGATATTTTTCGATGGTGTTTGAAGAGCGGAGTTTCAACAACTGGTTGCCATTTCACTGGAAGGGATTCAGGCAGGAGATGAGATATACCTTCGTGATCGATCGCATGGAAGAGGAGGCCCTGGATCAACACATCAATCGCAATCTCAAGCGAAATATCAAAGAAGCCTCAGCAGGCCTGACCATTCAACGGCAAGTGGATGCAAAGACTTTTTATGAGATGTGCAGTAACACCTACAAGCGTCAGAAAATGGATATGCCCTATTCCTTCACGCTTTTTTCAAATGTGGATGCAGCAGTTTTATCTCGTGGGAATGGCATTAAGCTAGGTGCCTGTGATTTGCGGGGCAAGCTTGTAGCTGTTGCTTTTCTTTTATGGGACAACGATCGGGCGTACTATCTTTTAGCTGGTGATGATGTTGGTGGGCGGGATACCGGAGCCAGTATTTTATTATGCCG
>JAYRVB010000381.1:0-2722 GCA_041918775.1 Chitinophagales bacterium | reverse complement strand
TGGGAATATTTTATCGAGCGCTTCACGTGTTGGAAATTCTTTGATCTCCCAATCATTCTGATCCCAGCCCCTGCCAATGATCCATCCACCCGTCTTAGTAATATCATGTGTTTTAATGATCTCCACCACATCGTAAAAAGAAGCAGTACCGGTAAGATCTGCATAGGACTGATTCACACCATAATGCAAAAAATGGCAATGCCCGTCGATAAACCCGGGATAAATTACTTTGCCTTCCATATCCGTCACATTGAGCGACCAATAATGTGCCATCACGGAATCTGTTTTTCCGATCTCCATGATATAGCCATCATCAATGGCCATGGCCTGTGCCATAGAAAATGCAGAGTCCACCGTATAAATTCTGGCATTCATAATGATCCAGTCGCACTCCATTTTATCATCAGGCGGATTGCCCATCAGCATGGCAAATAATAATGGTATCATAGTGATATTTTTTGAATGGGTTCTTCTTCACCGGTGCAATTTTGCACAAAGCGCACGTAGGCTTCTGCAATCACTTCCGGTTTTAGCAATTTGCCCTCAGCATGTAAGGCAACAAACTTTTCTTTCCTTGGAAATGCCTGTGCATCTGAAGTACGTATCTGCATTTGCATATCGGTATCCATGATACCGGGAGCGATCGCATAAATAAAAAACGGATATTGCCGATGCGCATTTTCGAGTCGCATGCATTTCGTCTGCATCTCCAGCGCAGCCTTGGAAGCACAATATACACTCCATCCGGGATACGCATTCTGTGCAGCTCCCGAACTGATCTGGATGATCACTTTTTTGATCGGCAATTCCGAAAAAGCAGCTATGAATTTATTGCTCAATACATGCGGTGTGATCGCATTCAATTGATACGTTTGTTGCAAGCGCATGGCATCCAATGATCCGGTAAAAGCCATATCGCCCAAACTTCCGGCGTTGTTTATCAATACGATCGTGTGGCAATCAGGGGGAAGGGAAAAAGCACATTTTTCTACAGCAGAAACATCACTCAGATCAATGGAATGATGCGTATATCGCACATGTTCCAACACTTGTCGTCGCGCAAAACCCATTACGTATGCATCAGGCAAGCACAGCACCGCTTCAGCGAGCGCCTTGCCTAATCCTGAAGAGGTACCAGTAATGAACCAACAGGAATTGCTCATACATACGCATTTTGTATCAATATATGATCAACGATCACTAAGGCTGCCATCGCTTCTACTATGGGCACTGCGCGCGGCAATACACACGGATCATGTCTGCCTTTTCCTTCTACCACAACAGTTTCTCCTGCGGTATTTATACTTTCCTGCGGTTGTAAAATAGTGGCAACCGGTTTAAATCCGATCGTGCAATAAATATCCATTCCATTGCTGATGCCACCCTGTATACCTCCGCTGTGATTTGTTTTTGTATGCACACGATCCTGTTCTGCATCGTATGTAAAAATATCATTGTGCGCACTGCCCTGTATTTTTGTCCCCGCAAATCCGGAACCATATTCAAATGCTTTGGCCGCATTGATACTCAGCATCGCTTTGCCCAGATCGGCATGTAATTTATCAAAAACAGGATCCCCTATTCCGGGTGGCACACCTTTGATGATGCATTGAATGGTTCCACCTATGGTATCACCCTGTTTTTTTATTTCCAGAATTTTATCCATCATGCGTTGCGCAGTTTCCGGATCCGGACAACGCACATCATTCTCTTCTGTTTTCGTAAGATCTAATTCGAGATAACTTTTTTGCACCTGAATATCACCAACCGATTGCACATAAGCCTGAACGGAAATTCCGTAATGCGACAATAATTGTTTTGCCACGCTGCCGGCCAATACCCTTGCTGCCGTTTCTCTTGCCGAACTCCTTCCGCCACCCCGATGATCCCGAAACCCGTACTTCGCATCATAGGTAAAATCCGCGTGACTCGGACGATACCTGTCTTCCAGATGCGCATAATCCTTCGAACGCTGATCGCTGTTGCGAATGATCATGCCTATAGGCGTTCCGGTAGTCGTTCCTTCAAAAACACCGCTCAAAATTTCAAAACTATCCTCCTCTTTGCGCTGCGTAACCAATCGCGACTGCCCCGGTTTGCGACGCAGCATTTCCTGTTCCATAAATGCCAGATCGAGTTCGAGTCCCGGAGGACATCCATCTATCACCACACCCAGCGCAACACCATGAGATTCACCAAACGTGGTGATCCTGAACAGATTGCCGAAAGAATTTCCCGCCATATGTGCGAAATTACGCCATCGCAGCTATTTTTTGCATTCAGCAACTTCCTGCATCTTTGCCTCATGGCGTCACTATTGTTTTTGCATATCGACCAATTGCTCATGGCCGACAACTCCATCAGCTCCGTGCGCAAAGGAAACGACATGCGGGTGGTGCCAGCCATCCACAACGCCTGGCTATTACTGGAAAATGGCGTGGTAAAAGGATTTGGCGGCATGGAAACGGCACCCGGACACGCGGATTCCGTGATAGATGCCAAAGGGCGCTTCGTATTACCCGCTTTTGCCGATTCCCATACACATCTGGTGTTTGCCACCGGTCGCGAAGAGGAATTTGCCATGCGCATAGCCGGCAAAACCTATGAGGAGATCGCCGCTGCCGGCGGAGGCATCCTCAACAGCGCCCGTAAACTCCGCGAAATGCCCGAAGAGGCCCTGTTCGATGCAGCCCTCGCCCGCCTCGAAAACCTGCGCACCCTC
>JAYRVB010000380.1:0-5859 GCA_041918775.1 Chitinophagales bacterium | reverse complement strand
GTCTACAGTGTCGGGAATGCCTGTTGTATGCACCCATTCTTCGGTTAAATATATCTGTGCTTTTTGTGTGTGGCTTAACAACAATGCAAATAAAGTTATTGTTAACTTAAAATGGGGGGGGTAAGGTTTTTCATAACTTTTGTGTCTTAGGGTAAAAGAGAGAAATCGAATTTAATCAATGCATTTGGTTATGCCAAACTTTTTGTGTCATTTTTTATTTCGAAGGCCTCAGATTCACGGAAAACCGTTAATCCTGTGCCAGTTTTTAATAAACATTTAACAGGCTGAAGAATTTTAGAGCTGTGTAAGTATAATATTGACCTAATGTCAACATCGTGACAGATGAACGATTGAAGATTAATGTACTGGTAGTGTGTAGTGGGACAAATACAATCGCCCTGAAGGCAGGAATTAAAAACCACACGTCCCTCAATTAATGATACTCTAATTGCTTGTGCTTCGTGACCGGATAAGTGCGACTTTCACGCAGAGAGCCAGAGGCGCGGAGGAAGGTCACTAAAGATTCGAAGGATTGAAGAATCGAAGATTCGAAGGGAGGTGTAAGGAAAGATAGGTGATTTTCACGCGGAGGCGCGGAGATGCTGAGGCGCGGAGGAGCCCAAATTTTATTCTTTATTGATTATTCTTTATTCCTTTCATTCACCCACTCACCCTCCCGATAGCTATCGGGAGACCCACTCACTCCCCCACAAACATCTGCCCTGATATATACAACAACTCCAGCTCTGCCAATTTAGTGTTGAGCATATACATGGCTACATGGTTGCCGGCGTCGATGCGGGATTGTTGGATGGCGCGGAGGTCGATGCTGCTGATGGCGCCGATGTTGAATTTTTCGAGGGCGATCTGTGTGTTTGCGATGGCTGTTTGTTCGTTGGCGATGGCTAATTGTGTGAGGTATTGCGACATAGTATAGGATTGCCATGTGGCATAGGTCTGCTGATACACATCCATCAACTGTTTATTCATGACATCCTGCGCAATACCGGCCTGTTGCTCTGCAATATGCACATTGTTCTTATTGATGCCCCCATTGAAAATAGGGATCTGCAGCGTTATTCCTGCAGAAGGCCCGGTGTTCATATTTGCACTTACGAAACCGGCTTCAGAAGTGGAACGAAAATAGCCATAGCCCGCACTTGCTGTCAAGGTGGGCAACAAAGCTGAACGGGCAGACTGTACCAAAGATTCCATATAGGCCTTTTGTGCATTTGCGGCAACCACGGAAGTATTTTCCTCTGCCGCACTAACGATATCAGCATATTGCAGTGTATTGCGCAAAACCAATGTATCGCTAATGAAAAAAACGGTTTCAGGTTTGCGTGCCAGCATGGTATTGATCATTCCCATTTGTTGTGCGAGCTGCATGGAGATCTGAGCGAGTTGTGCGCTGTCGCTGCGCAGATCCACTAATGCCTGCATCATGTCGAGCCGTGAGCCAGCACCGATCGTTTCCCGGTAGGCAGCAATGCGATATCGTTCATTACTCACGGCGATACTCTGCTCCATCACCGTTGCCGAGCGCTGTAACTGGATTGCGGTATACCATGCAGTACTGAGCGACAAAATGGTGCGCTCAACCGCATTGCGGGTTTGCAGGTTGCTGATATCGGATTGCAGTTGTAATTGATCGCGCAGGGCACTGCGATTCATACCATCGAATAAGGTGTAATTGACAAACAGTCCCACATCCAGGGCATCAGCGCCTGCATTAGATACGATGCGTTCATCGCCGGTAACAAATTGTTGTTCGCTGTTGAGCAGTTCGGCACTGTAGCCTGCTGATGCGCTGATTGAAGGCAACAAACCCGCATATCCTGCTGTGTTCTGACTTGCAGCAATATCCTGCTGTGAACGTGCTATGCGGATATCATAATTATTTTGTAGCGCTAATTGAATGGCATCCCGCAAACTCATTACTTGTGCTTGCACAAATGCACTTACACTCAAGAGGACAGCAACTAAAAATATATTAAGCCTCTTCATGCGGCGTATGTTTTTTGGTTGAAGAAACGATGGTATACAGCAATGGAATAACGATCAGGGTGAGGATGAGCGAGAATAACAAGCCACCGATGATGGCTATACCCATCGACACGCGACTTTTTGCTGAAGCGCCCAATGCCAATGCGATAGGCAATGCACCTAATACAGTTGCAAGGCTGGTCATTAAAATTGGACGGAAACGTTGTCGCGCTGCTTCCATTGCTGCAGCAAATTTATCGAGGCCTGCCTCTTTTCGCTGATTGGCAAATTCGACAATGAGGATGCCATTTTTTGTTACGATGCCGATCAACACGATGATGCCGATCTGACTGAAAATATTCAATGTCTGATCAAACAGGCCCAGAGAATATACCGCACCTGCTAGTGCTAAAGGCACGGTGAACATAACGATGAATGGATCGCGGAAGCTTTCAAATTGTGCTGCGAGGATGAGGAATACCAGGATCAATGCAAGGATAAATGCAAACTGCAAGCTGTTTGAACTTTCAGCGAATTCTTTTGATGGGCCGGAAAGTGCTGTGGTAAAATCATCCGACAATATTTCTTTAGCAACAGCATCCATGGCTTCGATGCCATCCCCGATTGTATAGCCGGGTGCCGGGTTTGCCATGATGGTAGCGGATACGTATCTGTTGTATCGATATAATTGTGGTGGAGAACTCTGATCGGTGAGGTGTACCAGATTATCCATTTGTATCAGCTCACCCTTGTCGTTTTTTACGTAGGCTTTACTGAGGTCGAGAGGTTCATCGCGGTTATCTCGTGTGGCCTGCCCAATTACCTGATACTGTTTATTGTTAAAAATAAAGAATCCAAAGCGCTGTCCACTGAAATACAATTGCAGTGTTTCTGCAATATCGCGCACCGTTACACCCAATGCTCTTGCGCGGTCGCGGTCGATCTCAACGGTTAGTTCCGGTTTATTGAATTTCAGATTGATATCCACCACGGCAAAACGCGGATCCTGTGAGGCTTTTTCCATGAACTGCGGTATCACCTCCCTCAGGCGTTCAAAGTCAGGAGCCTGTATCACATACTGCACAGGCAATCCTGCACGTCGGTCGCTGCTGATGGTTTGTTCCTGTGAAATAAAGGTGCGTGCGAAATTGTACTTTTTCACAATTGCAGCCACTTCATCCGCTATTTCCTGTTGCGAGCGAGTGCGCTCTTCGGGTTCAACCAGCGATACGCGAATAAATCCTGAGTTGGCTGCAATACCGGCACCGAAAGTTGGCGCTGTAACTGCGATGATGTTTGCTTTTTCGGGAAGTGTATCAACAATGTTCACGATCTCCTGCTGGAAGGCGTCCATTTTCTCAAATGATGTACCTTCCGGAGCAGTTGCGTTTATCACAAAGCGACCCTTATCTTCCATTGGCGCTACTTCTTCCGGCAATGCGCTGCCATAATAAATGATCAATAGTGTTGCCACTGCCATGATGCCGATCACCACCGGCCAGCGAAAGGGTACTAATTTGCTTAATACGGAAGCGTACCGCTCATTTAACCATTCAAAGAATGGTTCTGTTTTTCTGTATAGCCAATTATGGCGCTCGCGATGTTTTAAAATGCGCGCGCTCATCATCGGTGTGAGTGTGAGTGAAACCAATGCTGATATCAATACAGAGCCGGCAACAGTAATACCGAATTCACGAAATAATCTACCGGTGAGCCCTTCAAGAAATACAATAGGCAAAAACACCACCACCAAGGTGATGGTAGTTGAAATGATGGCGAAGGTTATTTCCTTAGAACCTTCATGCGCTGCCTGCAACGGTTTTACACCGCGTTCGACCTTGGCATAAATATTTTCCAATACCACGATAGCGTCATCCACAACAAGTCCAGTTGCCAGAACGATTCCGAGCAGGGTTAATACGTTTATGGAAAATCCGGAAACATACATGATGAAAAAAGCACCGATGAGTGATATCGGTACGGCTACTACAGGGATAAGTGTAGTTCGCCAGTCGCGGAGAAAGACGAAGATGATCAAAACCACCAGACCGAAAGCGATCAACAATGTTTCCTGCACTTCATCAATGGCTTTTCGGATCCCGGTTGTTGTATCCAGTGCAATTTTATACTGCAGATCATCCGGTAGTTCTTTTTTGATCTGCTCGAATCTGCGATAATATTCATCTGCAATTTCAATATAGTTTGAACCGGGCTGCGGGGTGATGGCTACAGCCACCTGTGGAATACCCCCGTTACCGCGCAAAACTGTTCTTTCATTTTCAGGCATGAGTTTCGCCTGACCAATATCCTGCAGTTTAATGACCTGTCCATCCTGTTCGCGGATGATGAGGTTGTTGAATTCTTCTTCAGTTGTTAATCTACCGAATGTACGGATAGACAATTCTGTGGTATATCCTTCGATACGACCAGTCGGCAACTCCACGTTCTCTCTGTTCAGGGCATCGCGCACATCCAGAGGTGTGAGGTGGTAACCTGCCAGTTTCACCGGATCGAGCAATAATTTCATGCTGTACTTTTTCTCTCCCCATATACGCACTTCACTTACTCCGGGAATTGTTTGCAAACGTTCCTTAAATACATTGTTTGCAATTTCCGATAACTCAAGCAGGGATCGCTGATCACTCTGGATGGTCATGGATACTATTGGGTTCGAGTCCGCACTTGATTTCGCTACGATGGGTGGATCACAGTCGGGGGGCAGGTTTCTTGCGGCCTGACTCACGCGATCGCGCACATCATTAGCGGCTGCCTCGAGGTCGACGTCCAGTGTAAATTCTACGGTTATTGTGCTGCGTCCATCTGATGATATAGAAGATAAAGAACTGATCCCTGCGATACCGTTGATCTGTTCCTCGAGCACTTCTGTGATCTGTGATTCGATGATGTCGGCATTCGCCCCCATATAATTGGTGGTCACAGTAATGATGGGTGGATCCACACTTGGAAATTCGCGTACACCAAGAAATGCATATCCGATGATACCGAACAGGAGGATCAAAATGCTGATCACAGATGCCAGTACGGGGCGATTAATGGATAAGGAAGAAATATTCATGCCATTAATCTTTTTTGCTGTCGACAAGGATAGGTTTCACCGCAGCACCGGGACGTACGGTCAACAATCCGGTGGTGATAATGGTATCTCCGGGTACTATGCCATCTGTGATCTGAGTGGTAATGGCTGTACGAATACCTGTTTTCACCGCTTGCACTTTTACTGCTCCATCGCGTACGATGTATAAGGTTTGACCGGTAATCGCAGGTACAATAGCTTCAGAGGGCACCACTATGGTTTCGGGGATAGTACCCAGGTTGATCTGCAATTTCGCAAATGCACCCGGAATTAATCTGCCATCCACATTTTGCGCAATAGCGCGTACGGTGATCGATCTGGTTTGCGGATCGATCTTTGGTTCACGTGCATATACTTTTGCGGTATAGGTTCTGCTATCACCTTCCACTTCAAAAGTCACCTCTGCCCCATTTTTTATGGAGGATGCATATTTTTCAGGAATGGCAAATTCCAATTTCACCATGTTGGTTTGTTGTAGGCTGGCAATAAGTGTGGCCGGCGACACATACCCGCCTTCGCTGGTGTATCGGAGTCCGATAGTGCCACTGAAAGGTGCGATGACTTTTGTTTTTGCGATCTGTGTAAGCAATAATTGTTTATCAGCTTCCAGTTTCAACAAATAATTGCGTGCCATATCGTATTCCTCTTTGGAAATACCTCCTGCATCCAATAATTTCTTTTTACGCTGCTCGTCATCAATGGCCAGATCTATGGACAAATTTGTTTTGGTGAGTTGTGCCTGTAATTCGCGATCATCAATCGTGAGCAGTACGCTTCCT
>JAYRVB010000379.1:0-3844 GCA_041918775.1 Chitinophagales bacterium | reverse complement strand
GGATTATATCAATCGTTTTAAAAGTGATAAGGAAAAGAAACAGACGCTCGAACAATTAGCCACCGGGAAAATAGATATCCTGGTGGGCACACATGCCATCATCGGCAAAAAAGTAAAATTCAAGGACCTGGGTTTGCTCATTGTGGATGAAGAACAAAAATTTGGTGTAACGGTAAAGGAGAAATTACGCGCTTTCCGCGAAAACATCGACACACTTACTTTAACGGCAACGCCAATTCCCCGCACCCTGCAATTTTCCCTCATGGGTGCTCGCGACCTTTCCATCATCAACACGCCACCACCAAATCGTCAGCCAATTCAAACCGAGCTGAAAACATTTGATGCTGATTTTATACGCGATGCGATATATCATGAAATTTATCGCGGTGGTCAGGTATACTTCGTGCACAACCGCGTGCGCGACATCGAGGAGCAGGCGGCGCTCATCAGAAAAATTTGTCCCGACCTGCGTATAGGTGTGGCGCATGGACAAATGGAGGGCGATGTGCTCGAAGACCATATGTTGAAATTTATTTCGCGCGAATACGATGTATTGGTATGTACCAATATTGTAGAAAGCGGATTGGATATTCCCAATGCCAACACCATTATCATTAACAGCGCGCATCATTTTGGTTTGAGTGATCTGCATCAATTGCGTGGTCGCGTGGGCAGAAGTAATAAGAAAGCCTATTGTTATCTCATTGCTCCGCCATTATTTGCACTGCCCGATGATTCCAGAAAACGTCTGCGCACGATCGAACAGTTTGCTGATTTGGGCAGTGGTTTTCAGATATCCATGCGCGACCTCGATATTCGCGGCGCCGGAAATTTGTTAGGTGGTGAGCAAAGCGGATTTATTTCGGAGATCGGTTATGATGTATATCATAAAATATTGGATGAAGCCATTCGCGAATTAAAACACACACAATTCAAAGCATTATTTGCCGATCAGGTGCACGAAAAAATGGAATACGTGCGCGATGTGCAGATCGATACCGACCTCGAAATGCTCATCCCCGACGCTTACATCACCAGCATCTCCGAGCGCATGGCCATCTACACACGCCTCGACAATATCCGCGACGAAGCACAGATCAACGCATTCCGCACCGAGCTCACCGACCGCTTTGGCAAAGTGCCGCGACAGGTTGAAGAATTATTCAACGGTATACGTTTGCGATGGTATGCGAAAGACATGGGTATGGAGCGCATCATTTTCAAAAGCAGAAAATTGCGTTGTTACTTCATTGAAAATTCCGGTTCGGTTTTTTACGACAGTCAGCTCTTCCAAAACATCATGCAAACCGTCGCACAAAAGCACACTACCGGAATCCTCAAACAGACCGACAAACACCTCATCCTCATTTTCGAACAGGTGCAAAGTATGCAACATGCGAGCACCTTGTTACAGACCCTGCATAAGCAGGTTGTTCCCTCTTCGGATGATGTAAAATCCTGAGTGCATGTGCATGAATTCTATCAGGGGGAAGGAGAATTAAACTTTGTAGTGCATAGCTAAATACGTAGCTTCGATCAAAAGAATCGTATGCGAATAAGCATCATCCGCATTGCCTTTGCCTTGTGCCAGTTTCCTTTTAGTGTTCATGCACAGCAAACGGATACCCTTTCCGAAATACCTGCCATAGAGGAATGCCTTATGGACTATATCGACGGCACCGCCAACGGTTGGCCTGATAGTGTTCGTGCCGCCTTTCACCCTGATTTTTATCTATACTACGTGAACGCACAGGACAGCCTGGTGGCGCGCGACGGAGAAGCCTACATCAATAACATCAAACCCGGCGAAAAGGCAAACCGCATCGGCCGGATCATCTCCATCGACTACACCGGCAACGCCGCCATCGCCAAAGCCGAGATCCTTGTGCCAGGCTGGCGAAATTTTACCGACTATTTTTTGTTAATGAAATACGAAGGCTCCTGGAAAATTGTGCAGAAGAGTTATACCTGGGTGGATGTGCCAAAGCAGGAGTAAAATATCTCCTCATTTAAAAACGATTCATCTATTGTTTTGATTGCGGTATTCCGGTAACTTTGGGTAAAATCTATCAGATGAAAACAAGAATTGTTTTTTCGTTTGTGTTATATATTACGCTCACCGCATTTGTTACTGATAATGCCTGTGAATCATTTTTTGCCAGCAAAGTTGGCACAAGCTGGGAACAGACGCATTATGATGATAAAGACAAAAAAACAGGACGCACAACCGGAGTGGTAAAATCATATGATGAAATTGAGGGTGGGTTTGCGGCTACCATGACCATGGAAACTTTTGATCAAAAAGATAAAGCCATCACTAAGGGCGATGTAGTTATGAAGTGCATGGGAGATGCTTTTTATATGGATATGAGTAATCTGTTTCCTAAAGACATGGCAGAAATTGAAGGTGCTGAAGTGCTGATTGATAATAATTTTTCAAGTTTTCCCTCAAGCCCAACTGCAGGTCAAACCCTGCCGGATGAAACCAGTACTATGACCATCAAGCTTAATGGCATGCAGTTAATGACCATGACCATCAAAACAACTAATCGTAAAATTGAAGGGTACGAGTCAATTACAACTCCGGCAGGTACTTATAACTGTATCAAATACACCTCCGACTCAGAGGTTAAATCGCTCATGACGATTAAAGGTAAATCAGTTATGTATTTTGCTAAAAACGTTGGCGTAGTGCGTTCAGAAAGCTACGATGATAAAGGCAAACTGCAAGGCACTCAGGTACTTACTAAATTCAGCGAATAGAAGTTAACCTTGGTTTTCACGCAAAGCCGCAAAGCCGCGATGATGTGATCTGCGGGCTCAGGCCTTGTCTGTATTTCTCCGCCTCTCCGCTCCTCCGCCCCTCCGCATGAACCTGTATTTATGCATTTCTTCGCGTCTTAGCCTCTTCGCGTATTCGCGTGAACCCAACCCCACTAAGCCAACTCCAAAGCCCTGTTAATATCAAATATCAGATCTTCATAATATTCCACCCCAACACTCAGGCGGATCAATTTTTCGGAGATGCCGAGTTTTTGTTTATCCTCCGGCGACACATCCGCATGCGTCATCGTAGCCGGATGTTCCGCCAATGATTCCGTAGACCCGAGCGATACAGCCAGCTTGATCAGTTTTAAGCTATTTAGAAAAGTAAAGGCCTCTTTTTCCCCGCCAACAATATCAAAACTCACCATCGCTCCCGGTGATAAATATTGATTGCGATAAATATGATATTCTGCGGTCCCTTCAGGAATTAATCCCAAATAATACACCTTCTCCACTTTCGGATGCTCATTTAAAAATTCAACCACCTTCATCGCATTTTGCGCTTGTAGTTCCATGCGCGGTTTCAGCGTCTCCAGACTCCGCATCAACAACCATCCGGTATTCGGACTCATCATATTGCCCATGAAGGTGCGCATCGTTTTGATGCGCTTCATCACCTCATGACTACCCAACACCGCACCCGCGATCACATCCGAATGTCCGCCGATATATTTTGTAGCAGAGTACACCACAATATCCGCCCCATGTTTCAGTGGGTGACTCCACAGCGGCCCCATGTATGTATTATCTACCGCTAGATGCACTTTTGTTTGTGCGCTATAGGTATCTGCAATGCGTTTGCACATTTCCATATCGATGAGTGCATTGGTCGGGTTGGCGGGTGTTTCGATATAGATCAATCCTAAAGCATCAGCCCCTTTTTCGCGGATGATGGCGTGAATTTCTTCCTCCGTATTGTGCGCATCAAAAGACGCATGTCCGATCCCCCATTTAGGAAGCACGTGTTTAATGAAATGGTCTGTTCCTCCATACACCGGCGAGCTGAACAACACAAATT
>JAYRVB010000378.1:0-8180 GCA_041918775.1 Chitinophagales bacterium | reverse complement strand
GGGCTTCTTTTAATGAAAAAGCCTGCGCCGAAGTAGAAAAAATATACAGCGTTAGCGGAATATTTTTTCTACTTCGGGGCGGGGATTTTCTTTGTGTTGAGTAGCATGATCTGGTGGGATGAGCTATCTATATGATCATCAAAATGAATCAGGTGCGCACATGATCGGATTTGTCCTGATCACATGAACACCTGAATATCATCAACAGTATTTCTTCTCTACTGCTTACTTTTTCTTCTCATTGTATTCGACCACGGATTCATCATCCGGTAGTGCAGGCAAGGATTTGAGGTAGTTATAGATAGCCTCCAGCTCCATGTCTGTCATCAATCCAATAGCAGTCCACGGCATGAACTTCGCATCCAGTTCCTTGCCTTCCGGAGTTGTGCCTGTGCGCAAGGTATTCGTGAAAGCTGCCAGATCCCATTTGCCCAGATTTCCTCCCGGTGTGATGTTCGCTCCCGGAGGCGATACCGGATCCGGAGTTTTTAATCCGTTGAATTTGTCTCCATGACATGAAGCACATCCATGAAAAGATGCCATATATGCGCCATATTCCGCTGTTGGTCCTGCCGGCGGTGCCGTGCGGGGTTTATAATCGGTCAGGTCAATTTCCTCGGCATGATATAATGTGCCGAACAAACCGGCACCTGCCATTACTTTACTCACAAAGGTAAATGTTGGATCAGGCCATGTTTTATCTGCTGAAGGCACAGTTTGCATATAAGCGATGAGGGCTGCCAGATCCAGGTCACTCATTTTGCCCATGTCTTTACTCGGCATGATGAATAGGCCGTGACCATCAGGTTTTACACCATACCGTATCGTTCGTATCCAGTCTTTAGTGGTGTAATTTGCTGTTCTGCCCCCTTTCGTAATGTTAGGTGCTGGAACAACCGCAATTTTCGGCTCATCAAAGAAAGGAGTTCCGGCAAAATCGCCACCGTGGCAACCGGAGCAAAGTGAGGCTGCAATAACCGCACCGTGTGCTATTGTGGCAGAATCCGTTGGCAAAGTAAGTTCAGGTGGATCGCTGACGTAGGTTTTCTTTGCCATATTGTTGTATTTGTTTGCCAGTAACAAGGCTGCTACAACAACAATTACGATAAGGCATAGCACTACTATACCTATCCATTTAAGGACTTTACGCATGTTTTTCAGGTTTGGGTTTGTACCGCCTGGGAAGCGGTTGGGTTCAAAATGTATCCTAAGATAATTAATTCTCCGGAATTCCTAAACAGGTTTTCCACGTTCGGCGCATATTCCGGCCGATCGAATTACCTACCTTTGCCTTATGTGGCATGAAAATATCCTGGGGGCTATAGGGAATACCCCTCTCGTAAAATTGAACAAGATCGTAAGTGGCGTAGACGCAACCGTGCTGGCCAAAGTAGAAACTTTTAATCCCGGTAATTCCATCAAGGACCGCATGGCCCTTAAAATGATAGAAGATGCAGAGCGCGACGGCAGGCTTCAGCCCGGTGGCACCATTATAGAAGGCACTTCCGGAAATACCGGTATGGGTTTGGCTATTGGCGCGATTATCAAGGGATATAAGTGCATTTTCACCACCACCGACAAGCAAAGTATCGAAAAAGTGAACGCGCTTCGAGCCTTTGGTGCGGAAGTGATCGTATGTCCTACGGATGTTGACCCGGAGGATCCAAGGAGTTATTACAGTGTTTCCAGCAGATTAGTGCGCGAAGTACCTAATGCGTGGAAACCCAACCAATACGATAACCCCAGCAATGCCACTGCACACTATCAAAGTACAGGGCCAGAGATATGGAAGCAAACCGAGGGCCGCATCACGCATTTTGTTGCAGGTGTAGGTACCGGTGGAACCATTTGCGGAACCGGTAGATATCTGAAAGAACAAAACCCGAACATCAAAGTTTGGGGTATCGATACTTATGGTTCTGTATTTAAAAAGTATAAGGAAACCGGCATTTTCGATAAAAACGAGATCTACCCATATGTAACTGAAGGGATAGGCGAAGATTTTCTGCCTGAAAATGTGGACTTCAGTATCATTGATCACTTCGAAAAAGTTACAGACAAGGATGCTGCCATCATGACTGCACGCATCACCCGTGAAGAAGGGATCTGGGTGGGTAACTCAAGCGGATCGGCTCTGCAGGGATTGATACAATTGAAAAACAACTTCAAAAAAGACGATGTGGTGGTGGTCATTTTTGTCGACCACGGCACGCGTTATCTGGGCAAGATGTTCAATCCTGCATGGATGATGAAAATGGGGTATATCGATCGTTCAGGGCTTACTGCACGCGATCTGATCAGCGGCAATCAGGCGGGAACGATGATCTCTGTTGATACCCACACCACTGTAACACAGGCATTGCAGATCATGATGGAAAATGACTTCAGTCAGTTACCTGTTACCGATGGTGGTCGCATGGTAGGTGCGATAAACGAACATGCCTTATATCAGCAGATCACTAAAGATCCGGAGATCCGTTCGAAGAAGGTTGGAGAATTGATGGGGCCGGCTTTTCCATTTGTAGATATTTCTGCACCGGTGGATGCTTTGGCGAATATGATCACTGCGGAAAATCCGGCGTTATTGGTGCGCGACTTTAAGGTGGACAAAACCTATATCCTTACGCGTCACGATATTATGCAGGCTATGCTCCGATGATCATTTCCGATATCCCGGCATATCAGCAAACTTCCGGCGAGTCGCCTGCCTTTCCGCCAAAACGGATCGTGTCTGTTGTACCCTCCCAAACCGAATTGTTGTGTGCGCTGGGCCTTAGTGATTCACTGGTGGGGGTTACCAAATTTTGTGTACATCCTACGCATATTCGTAAATCGACCCGGGTGATCGGTGGCACCAAGCATTTACGGATACACGATATTCTGGCCTTACAACCTGATCTGGTGCTGGCCAATCGCGAGGAAAACACCCGCGAACAGATCCTGGAGCTCGCAGAAACCCTGCCGGTATGGGTTTCGGATATTCAAACCGTGTCGGATGCCCTGAATATGATCCTTGATGTAGGTGCGTTAACAGGTACCGAAGCAGCAGCCAGATCGCTCAACACCCTTATATCAGAAGCTTTTGCACAATTAAGTCCCACCCCACGCACGCCCAAACGCGTATTGTATTTGATCTGGCGCGAACCGTGGATGAGTGTGGGAGCTGACACCTTCATCCACGATGTACTGCAAAAAGCCGCTTGGCAAAACGCTTGTGCCCATTTGCAGCGCTACCCTGCCCTCTCGGATGACGACATCCGCCAACTCGACCCCGACTACGTCTTTTTGAGTTCTGAGCCCTACCCCTTTAAGGCCCGTCACTTAGCAGAGATACAAGCCCTCTTGCCCAAAGCAAATATCCAACTGGTTGACGGTGAATACTTTAGCTGGTACGGGAGCCGGATGCTTCCTGCCGTCGACTACCTGAAGGAACTGAGTAAGTTGTTGCTGTGAAAAAGCGGCAAAGCTGTCGGGATCATCCAATAAATTGCTATCTTTGCGGGCTCAAATCATTGCTATTGTTATGGTCACCAACGATGTAAAGCTGTTCAGCGGAACAACCAGCCGATATTTGGGTGAAAAGGTTGCCGATTATTACGGACAGCCTTTGGGTAAAATGGCCATTGACAAGTTCAGCGACGGCGAGTTTCAGCCGAATATTCTGGAAAGTGTGCGCGGGAGTTATGTGTTCTTTATTCAGAGCACGATGTTTCCTTCAGATAACCTGATGGAATTGTTGTTGATGATCGACGCGGCGAAGCGTGCATCTGCATCGTATATCACTGCGGTAATTCCATATTTTGGCCTGGCTCGTCAGGACAGAAAGGACAAACCGCGTGTTTCCATCGGTTCTAAGTTAGTCGCCGAATTATTGACTGCTGCGGGTGCCAACCGTATTGTTACGATGGACCTGCATGCAGATCAGATCCAGGGTTTCTTTGATATTCCGGTTGACCATTTGAGCTCAACGGCGATCTATGTGCCATATATTGAAGAGAACTTAAATCTCGACAACGTGATCTTTGCTTCTCCGGATGTTGGCAGTACGAAACGCAATCGAAGATATGCGGTACACTTCAATTCAGAATTGGTGATCTGCGACAAGTATCGCAAAAAAGCCAATGAAATTGCAGAGATGACCGTGATCGGTGATGTGACAGGTAAGGATGTGATCATGATCGATGACATTGTTGACACCGGAAATACACTGGCCAATGCCGCTAACCTGATGAAAGAAAAAGGTGCCAAAACCGTGCGTGCTTTTTGTACGCATCCGGTATTGAGTGGCAAAGCGTATGAAACGATAGAGAATTCGGCATTGGAAGAGATTGTAGTTACCGACACTATTCCATTGAAGCGTGAGTCTTCAAAAATTCGTGTATTGTCATCCGCTAAATTATTTGCGCGTGCCATTCGCAACACACATGAGCACCGCAGTATCAGTTCGCTTTTTATCAATAATTAATCATAAATCAAATCACAATGCAAACATTTCAATTAGAAGGCAAGGTGAGAGAACAGGTTGGTCGTCGTTCTGCTATGGACGCACGCGCAGCTGATGCTATCCCTTGTGTTCTCTATGGTGATGGCGAAAACATCCATTTCGAAGTAACCAAGTCTGCGATCAATGGGCTTGTATTCTCGCCAAATGTGTACAAGGTGCACATTACCATCAACGGTGCTGCACATGAATGTCTGATGCGCGAAATTCAATTCCACAAGGTTACGGATGAAGTGCTGCACATCGATTTCCTGAAATTAAATCCTGCCAAAGCAGTAACCTGCGTGGTGCCGGTAAAAGCAACCGGACAATCTGTGGGTGTTCGTGCCGGTGGTAAACTGGTTACACGCCTGAGAAAACTCACCATTAGGGCGCTTCCTGCAAATCTGGTAGACAAAATTGAGATCGACATTACTGACCTCGACGTGAACAAAACGATCCGTGTGGGTGATGTATCGATCCCGAATGTGGATATCTTAGGGTCAAAAAGTATTCCGATCTTAACTGTGGAAATTCCACGTGCTCTGCGTTCAGCGGAAGCAGCGGCTGATAAAAAAGGCGCTGAACCTGCTAAACCTGAAGCGAAGAGTTAATCCACTATTTTTTTCTTACGAAGCAATTTCTACCTTAGATGTGTATGAAATTGCTTCGTTTTTTATTTCCAAAACATCCAGCTCCGCAAAATACCGACGAAATGAAATTTCTGGTGGCCGGTTTAGGCAATATAGGCGCAGAATATGCACACACGCGGCATAATATCGGCTTTGATGTGTTGGATCTGCTCGCGCAGCAAAAGGAAGCCGTTTTTACTTCAGGCAGATATGCCGACACCACTGAAATTCGTGTAAAAGGCAAAACGCTCATCCTCATCAAACCTACCACTTACATGAACCTGAGCGGCAAGGCTGTGCGCTATTGGATGGAAAAGGAAAACATCCCGATCGAACGCGTGCTGGTGGTTACCGACGACCTTAATTTACCTGTGGGCAAGTTACGCATACGAAAAAAAGGCAGTGATGGCGGGCACAATGGATTGAGAAATATCAATGAAGTGCTCGGCACTGATCAATACATGCGCATTCGTTTTGGCGTTGGCAATAATTTCAGCAAAGGGGCCCAGGTGCAATTCGTATTAGGCAAATGGGATGAAAAGGAAAATCAGATCGTGCAGGAAACCATGGGCAAAACCACAGAAGCCATCATAGCCTGTGTGTTGGAAGGTCCTGATCGCGCAAGTAATACCTTCAATTAAGTAAGCGCTGTATTTATTCTTCGCCGGAAGTACTGTCTTCCTCACTCGACAAAATATCGAGTGGATGTACCTGTTTGAATTCGCGTAAAAAGAATCGCTGCACGGTATTATTGAATAACTGCGGGGCATCCTTTAATACCGCGTGTGTAGTTCCGGGAAATATCGATAATTCTGCATTGGGCAGATGCGTGTAAATCTCGATGGTATGTTCCAAACGTACGATATCATGATCGCCACTGATCACTAACACCGGAATTTGAATATCGCTGAGATCATCAGGGTCGATATCGGGATGATACAAGGCTAAATGCAAGAGGTCTTTCGCTGACTTATACGTAGTATTTCCTGCAGCCAAACTGTCTTCCACTTTTTTCAACTCTGCCTGCGCGAAGGTGAGAAATTCAGGTAATAATGCTGTGCTATCGGGTTGCAGATTTGCGCCACTGATGGCCAGTTTGCTTACGGTTCCAGGATAATCCTTTGCCAATATCAATCCGATGATCCCTCCATCACTCCAGCCCAATACATACACACTATCCAGCTCCAGATGCTGTAATAACAAATAATAATCTTCGGCGAGTAATTCATAGGTAAGGCTGTCGGCCTGATTACTGCTAAAGCCCTGGCCTCTGGAATTGGGAACGATCACCTTGAATTTTCTTGAGAGTGTAGACAGCTGCGCATCGAAGTCTTCGGCAGAACCGCCATTGCCATGGATCAGCAACAATGGTTTGCCTTCGCCATATTGCTCATAATACATATTGATCCCGTTCAGCACCACATAAGTGCCTTCAGTATGCTCAAAGGGCTTGATAAATGATCCGGCAGGATTACCGGGTTTGTTCATGCCTAATTGTCGCTGCGCCGACGCCTGTAAAAAGGTGCCCAACAACAGGAAAAGGATAGCCAGATTACGCATACGCCGAGATTTGCCTCAAAGATAGCGAAAATAGACGCCCCTTCCCCGACCGTGGAACGCCCTGATTTCGTAATTTTGCAGCCGCTATGAAGATATTCTGCATTGGTCGCAACTATGGTGAACACGCACGTGAATTGAACAATGACATTCCGGATGCGCCGGTGGTCTTCATGAAACCGCCTACTTCCTTATTGAAAGGCACTGATTTTTATATTCCCGAATTTTCGAAAGACATACATTACGAATGCGAGCTGGTTTTTCGCATAGGAAAAAATGGTAAGCATATTGCCCCGCAATTTGCTGCGAAATATATTGATGCGGTTTCATTAGGCATCGACTTTACTGCGCGCGATGTGCAGACTGAACAAAAGAAAAAAGGTCTTCCCTGGGAGATCGCCAAAGCATTTGATCAAAGCGCAGTAGTGGGCCCATGGATGTCGATACAACAACTACCCACTTATCCCGATCTGCATTTCACCATGCATAAAAATGGGACCCTGGTGCAGGAGGGTCGCGCGTCATCTATGCTGTTTGCACCTGAAACACTTATTGCATATATCAGCACCTATTTTACACTACAGCAGGGAGACATCCTGTTTACCGGCACACCGGCTGGTGTCGGACAAGTGGCCATCGGAGATGTATTGGAGGGACGATTGGAAGCACATCCGATGTTTACCGTGCACATCAAATAAACGCAATGCCTAAAACACAGATATGGAGCAGAAGGAAATACTGGAAATGATCGACAAAAACATATTGGTGAGCGCTTACTATAAGATGTTCACGAGTAAAGTGATGTGCGATATTTTCAATGAAAATAAACAGATCTGTGTGTTTGTGCATGCAAATTCCCGCGGACATGAAGCGATACAGCTTGCCATGGGCATGCAACTAAAAAAATCAGACTGGGCAAGTTTATATTATCGCGATGATAGTTTTCTCATGGGCATGGGTTGGGATCCGGCACAGATCATGTTGCAGTTGATGGCCAAACGCGATGATCCTTTTAGCGGCGGAAGAAATTATTATTGTCACCCCAGTTACAAAGGCCCTGATTTTCCACAAATGATCCATCAAAGCTCCGCTACAGGTATGCAGGCCATTCCTACCACCGGTGTGGCGCAGGGATTGCAGTATATGGAGCAGCAGGGACTCTTATCTACAGCAGGTGAACATCCGTTAGTGGTATGTTCTATTGGTGATGGTGCCATGACGGAGGGTGAAGTTTCTGAAGCCTTGCAATTTGCCGTATTGAAACAATTGCCTATCATTTATTTAGTGCAGGACAACGACTGGGGCATCAGTGTATCGCGTGAAGAAGCGCGCACGATGGATGCTTACGAATATGCAGCCGGATTTAAAGGTTTGCGTCGTGTGCGTGTGGATGGTGCAGATTTTCTCGAAAGCTGGCAATGTGTGAAGGACGCTATCGGCTATGTGCGCATCAATCGCAAGCCGGTACTGATCCACGCAAAAGTACCATTACTCGGACATCATACTTCCGG
>JAYRVB010000377.1:0-2815 GCA_041918775.1 Chitinophagales bacterium | reverse complement strand
TCGCCGTATCGGATATCCAATCGTGATCAAACCGATAGATGGCAATCATGGTCGCGGTTCCACCATGAACATAAAAAATTGGGACGAAGCAGTAGCGGCATTAAAAAAATCCAAAGAAGTATCGCGTTGGGCCATAGTGGAACAATATATTGAAGGTTACGATTATCGTTTGCTCGTGATCAACTATCAGTTTGTATCCGCTGCCTTGCGCAAACCCGCCGCAGTGATCGGCGATGGCGTGCACACGATCCGACAACTCGTAGATATGGTGAATGCTGATCCACGCAGAGGGTATGGACATGAAAATGTGCTCACGTCGATCAAAATTGACGATCATACGATACGATTACTGGAGAAATTAGGTATGACTGAGGACAGCGTGCCTGGTCCCGGGCAGGAGGTATTCCTCAAATCAACCGCAAACCTGAGTACAGGCGGCACGGCAACCGACGTAACAGAAACGGTACACCCGTATAATGTCTTTACTGCCGAACGTATCGCCCGAACCATTGGGTTGGATATCTGTGGTATAGATATCATGAGTCCGGATATTTCCGTACCCATGACTGAAAATCGCGGTGTGGTTTTGGAAGTAAATGCGGCTCCGGGTTTCCGTATGCATTTAGCGCCAAGCGAAGGTATCGGTCGCAACGTGGCAGAACCCGTAGTGGATATGCTCTTTCCGGCAGGCGCACAGGGCAGAATTCCTATTGTAGCCGTTACCGGAACCAATGGGAAAACAACTACTACACGTTTATGCGCACATATCGCAAAAACCATGGGTTACAAAGTAGGATTTACCACCAGTGATGGTATTTATATTCAAAACCGCATGTTGGAAAAAGGCGATTGCACAGGACCGGTGAGTACGAAATTCGTCCTGATGGATCCTACAGTAGATTATGCTGTATTGGAATGCGCCAGAGGCGGATTATTGAAAGCAGGTTTAGGCTTTGATAAATGCGATTACGCCATCGTGACAAATGTAACGGCAGATCACCTGGGTTTGAAGGATATTGACACTGTGGAAGAAATGGCACGCGTAAAATCCGTGATCCCGGAAACCGTGCATAAAAACGGATATGCCATCCTCAATGCAGATGACGACCTCGTATATGGTATGCGTAAAAATCTGGAATGCAAGGTGGCATACTTTAGTATGGATGAAAATAACGAGCGCATCAAGGATCATTGCGACAGAGGAGGCATTTGTGCGGTGCTTGAAAATGGCTGGATCACCATATTAAAAGGTGCCTGGAAATTGCGTGTAGAAAAAGTGGTAAACATTCCACTTACGTTCGACGGTAAAGCAACTTTCATGATCCAGAATATTTTACCTGCTACGCTCTGCGGCTATCTGCAGGGATTCAAACTGGAAGAGATCAAACTGGCTTTACAAACATTTATTCCGGGTCCGGCAACTACTCCGGGACGCATGAATATTTTTAAATTCAGAAATTTCGAAGTCCTGGTCGATTTTGCGCACAACCCCGACGGTTTCCAGGCTATCAGCAATTATATCAGCAAAGTAACACAGCATCCTAAAGTAGGCCTTATCGCAGCAGCCGGTGATCGTCGCGATGAAGACATCCGCGAACTCGGCCGCATCGCTGGTCGCACCTTCGACGAGATCGTGATACGACAAGATAAAAACCTGCGTGGTCGCACCGATGTCGAGATCATGAACCTCCTCATGGAAGGGATTCACGATGTAAAGCCCGGCATGGAAGTCACCTGCATCAATCCCGAAAAAGAATCCATCAAATACGTCATCGAAAACGCCAAACCCGGCAGCCACATCACCATCTGCTCCGACGTCATCGCCGAAGCCCTGGATCTTGTATTACAATACAAAGAAAAAGATGATCAGTTTGAATTTAATAAAGGAGAGATACCGAATGTGCACTGATTGATGTGCTGATCCCGCTTTGGCGGGATGTCGCTGCGCTCCATGTGCTGATTTGCTGATGTGCTGATTTGCTAATGTGCTGATTTACTGATCCCGCTTTGGCGGGACGTCGCTGCACTCCACTTGCTAACCCCGCTTTGGCGGGATGTCGCTGCGCTCCATGTGCTGATTTACTGATCCCGCTTTAACGGGATGTGGTTGCACTCCACTTGCTAATTTGCTTACTTGCTAACCCCGCTTTTGCGGGATGTCGCTGCACTCCACTTGCTAATTTGCTAATTTGCTAACTTGCTAACTTGTATTTTATTTTTCTTTAAACGTAACTCTCTCCCCCGTTACCGCTTCGTAAATTTTGTGGAAATCGCGGCTATTGAAGTATCTGGAAGTTTTTTTGGCAGGGATATCCGTTGAGCCCTGGATGTAGGCGATCTCTCTGGTGTCGCTGAGCATGACACAGGTGAAATTGCCCACTTTGAAGGCAATGGCATAACCGGGCATGCCGAATTCCACGAGTTCGGCAAATTTATCGGCCTCTACTTTCTCTATGGGTAATGGGTACCATTCCTGTGCTTCGCGCAATAAATAGGAGCCTTCCCAATCATCTTTGGATATTGCCAGGGTATAATCTTTCAATTTTGGCGCGTGCTCTTTCAACATATTATCCGAAAATTTCGGATTCGCTGCTTTGCGCTTAACAATATCGTTCATGATATCAATACCATAAATGATATCCGTTTTGGTAGGCACTTGTCGCGGCATGGATACACCTAAATACATTTTACGTATGTCGTCCGGAAAATCCATCAGGGCTTCAATAGGGATCAACACCAAGGCTTTGTAGTTGAGTGGGTCGTATGCTTTGGCATCGTTGGCTGCTTCATAACCGGTATAGGAGTAGGTGTAAGT
>JAYRVB010000376.1:0-5449 GCA_041918775.1 Chitinophagales bacterium | reverse complement strand
GATCTTGAGGATATCGGCCAGTTTAATGGCCTGACTAGGGTTTACCTTGATAACGATGGTATTGGCAACGAGGTCGCCCAGCCTTTGACCCTTCTCCGTAGAACTGATGAGCATCACCCCAATGGTGCCGAGCGAAAAGAGCGAATCTACCGAGCGCATGGCCCAGCGAATGAGGTAATCGTTTGGCGAGGGTTCACGACCGGTCAGTTTGACCACACGGATACCCAGCATGCGCTTACCAAAACTTTGCCCATCGAAAAAGATCTCGCAGAACAAATGGTAGAATAAGAGGATCGGAAGCACGAAGATCAATGCAAAGGCGTTGCCGGGCATGATATTCGTGTTCAGGAAGATGAGCGACAGCAGCAACAACAATATGAACATGGCGATGGTATCAATGATGGTGGAAAAGATGCGGTCGCGCACCTCTGCCAGTTCATAATTGATGGTCACATTCTGGGTGGTTATTACATCAACTGATCGCATACGATCTTTCAAAAATACATAATTCGCAGTTTTCCGTGAGGCTTTTAAACCTATGTGAAAAAAATATGGATAATCTCCTGCATCAATATGGCTGAAGAGGCCGAAAGCTATATATTTACCAATATTTCCTATTCCCGTGCGAGAAACGAGCTTTATACGGCAGAACAAAGAAAAGTGGGAGACCTTTGAGGCAGAGTTTGGCAAAAATGCCGATCCTGAAAAAACAAGCAACCTGTTCATTCAGATCACAGATGATCTGTCGTATGCGCGTACCTACTACCCCAACCGTTCAGTAAAGATCTACCTGAACAACCTGGCGCAACGCGTTTTCCAAACCATTTATAAAAACCGGGTACGTCGCCGAACCAAATTCAGAAATTTTTGGTCGAACGAACTTCCTCAACACATGTTCGAAGGAAGGAAAACACTCTTCTTTACGCTTGCATTGTTCATGATCTCCTTCGGGATCGGCGTATTCAGCAGCATGCATGATGGTGAATTTGCGCGTTTCATTCTCGGTGACTCTTATGTGGAAATGACGGAAACCAATATCGCCGAAAACGACCCGATGAAGGTGTATAAGGATTCTGGTGAGATCGACATGTTTCTTTCAATAACCTTAAACAATCTCTGGGTTTCGTTTCTAACGTTGGCATTTGGAATTTTCTTTGGTGTAGGCACTGCGTATTTCATATTGTATAATGGCATCATGATCGGCGCATTTCAATATTTCTTTATTGAACGTGGATTATTCTGGGATTCATTTCTCACCATCTGGGTGCATGGCGCACTTGAGATCTCAGCTATTGTGATCGCAGGTGCAGCAGGGCTTACGCTTGGTCGTGGCTTGTTGTTTCCCGGCACGCTAACACGTATGCAGGCCTTCAGGCAACATGGATTGCGGGCCATTCAAATGTACATGGGCATCACGCCGATCATCGTGCTAGCCGCTATCAATGAAAGTTTTCTCACACGCTATACCGATACTCCCGATATCATCAGAGGCACATTAATAGCAGTGGAATTTGCCTTTATGTATATCTACTACGTCCATATTCCTAAGCGGAAAGCCAGAGCCGGATTTGCCATAAAAAAACGTCATGATGAGATACCCACTGACAAAACTCCGGAGATCACCCTGAACAAAATAAAAACAAACGGGCAGATCTTCACCGATAGCTTTTCTGTGTTCAGGGTTTTCTTCTGGCCATCCTTGAAATTCATCACTGCCCTGTCTGTGCTTTATTGTGGGATCTATTTTTTATTCGTAGAGAGCTTTGAAACGGTGTACCATAGCATTGAAGTCCTTCGATCACGTGCTATCCTGGAGGCAAGAACCGATATACGCCATTTGCTGCGCTATGAGGAAGTGCTCGACTTTACCACCACAGAAGGCGACCCATTACTAAAGCCGGGTGCTGTTTTGTTTTTGATCAATGTGATCAGCATGAGCCTGATCACTACCTTCTGTATGTTTCTGATCCGACAGATCAGTATGAAGCAGATGACCATTTCTTTCAAACCATTGATGCTTTTCCTCATACGACAAAGCTGGAAAGCCATATTGATATTCCTGATTCTGCATAGTGTATTACTGTTGGACATCAAGATCAACAGACTGGCTTTCTTTGCTATTCTTCCTTTTGGTCTTATCCTGAGTGCTGCTGCCATGTTGGACACAGAGCGTTTTACCAAGCATATTGCAATTGCTTTCAGGTTCATCCTCCAGATCATTTTATTGTTCGCTCCACTGATGTTGCTGACACTTACCTTTTCGTGCCTTTCGCATTCAGCACTATCTGCGATAAATGTGCAGGTATTGCAATGGAATATCCCATTTAACGATCGGGTGTATGAAGCCATTCAGGATATCAGCATCAGTTTTATGTTGATCCTTACCTTATTTATGATGGTAGGGATGATGGCCATAAATATGGGTTTGCTCCTCTTTAGCAATAAAGAAGTGGATACAGCGAGCGACCTTGTAGAACGCATTCAAAAAATTGGTCACAAAAAATCCGCAAAAGCATGAGAATTATTGCGGGTTTGACATTGTGGATATGTTTCATGGGGCTGAGTGCGTTCGCTTACGCGCAACCTGAACCACCAACTATTGACATATATACTTTCCCCTCAGATACTGCAACTGAAAACATAGCAACTGCACCGATCATTGAACCTGAGGCTCCAGATTTTCATCCGGTGGATAAGCAAGTATGGAAGGAAGAAACAGAAGGAGTTTCCTATATCGAACAATCTGAGGAACCAAAAGAAATTGAAGCACCAAAAAATGTGTCAGTGGATCCAGAACCACTTTTGTCGAGTGGACTGCTAAAAATTGTCGCATTCATTTTGGTCGCGGCCCTACTGGCATTCATCATTTACCGGATGTTTGGCAAAGGGTTTCTGGCAAATCCAAAAGTTGCCCCCACGATCACGGAGATCACCAGCGACCTGGATGAGCGCCCGATGGAGAGTGATCTTGACACTTATCTTCGACAAGCTTTAGAATCCGGGAATTACAAGCTCGCTATTCGCATATATTATTTAATGATCCTTCGTTCGCTACAGGAGAAAAGATATATACAATGGAAAAAGGAAAAGACCAACCACGACTATTTGCGCGAGCTGCATAAACATCCGGAGATCACTAAACTCAGCAACAGCACACTGATCTTCGAATATGTGTGGTACGGCGACGCTCCGATCGGAGAACAAGAATTTCAATCCGTTCAACCTGGCTTTCGTTCACTCATCGACCAAATCAATAAGTCATGAAGCGGAAAGAAATGCTCATCATCATTATAGCTGTGCTGGTAGCCGCTACTATTTTGTTTTTGATCAGTCGATTAAATCAGCAGAAAAATTATAATTGGTTTCCGGGTTACCAAAGCAACAGTGATGAACCTTATGGATGTGAAATTATTCACGAACTGCTCGCCTCTTATTTCAGTAACCACGATCTGGTGGATGTAAACACGGATCTTTCTGAAAAACTCGATCTCTCTACACAGAAACATGCAACCTATTTGTTTTTAGGCAGCTTTCCTTATTACACACAACAATCCTTCAGTGCGATAAGTGACTTTGTCAAACGAGGTAATGATGCAGTGATCATATGTGAAAGCATACCGGTCAAGCTGGTGTCGCTCATCGGTCTAACCTATGCAGATCAAACCTTTACAGATTCCACTGACTGGCAATTGTATCCTGATTCCTTGGATGAATTCGCCACATACGATGAAGATATCACGGCTACCTCCTCCATGCTGACACCATATATGACCCTGAATTTTACCGCTACGGGTTTTAGGACATCTGACGGATATCCATATACATATCAAACAGTGGATAAAGCAAATGATTTTGAATGGGTATATATGATCCCCGACTACGTCGACCAATTCAACAATTTAGAGCGCCTGGGCACTATGCAGTCGCGACATTTTACCAATTTCGTCAGATTTAAATACGGTGAAGGTTATTTTTATATACATACAACTCCTATCGCATTCACCAATTATTATGTGATCGAAGAAGACAAGATGGAGTATGTGAACAAGGTGCTCAGCTATTTAGAACCCGGCCCAATATTCTGGGACAACTACAGTCAATCCTACAATCCGATAAAAAACAATTCGCGACAGGAAGAAGGTCCATTGCGATTCATTCTAGCCAATCCTGCGCTTCGCGCTGCATGGTATACGATGTTGGCAGGTCTTGTTTTATTTCTCCTCTTCCGCACCAAACGTTTACAAAAACCGATCGCCATACTCGAGCCCAATGAGAACAGATCATTGGAATTTGTGCAAACCATTGGTCGCATGTATTTTCTGCGTTCTGATCACAAGCATATTGCCCATCAGAAGATCAAATTATTTTTACATTTCGTGCAAGACAGGTATCAGCTGCCGGCAGCGCACATTGATGATGAATTCAAGCAAAAGCTGCAACTAAAATCAGAGGTCAGCCAATCGAGCATCAACGAGATCTTTAAACACGCTAATTATATCAACAACACCACAGAGGTGACTGAGCAGGACATCATACAACTACATCAATTGATCGATAATTTTCATAAACACTGTAAATAATCCATATGGACAACAATACTATTGATTTCTCGCAATCGCCTGAGCATCACAGACTCATGGAAGGCGTACAAGCCATTAGAAACGAATTATCCAAAGTGATCATCGGCCAACACAACATGATCGAGCTGTTGATCGCAGGCTTGCTTACCGGTGGGCATGTGCTGATAGAGGGTGTTCCCGGGATAGCGAAAACACTCACAGCTAAAATGCTGGCGCAAAGCATTCGCTCTGATTTTTCGCGCATTCAGTTTACGCCTGACCTGATGCCTACAGATGTATTAGGCACGAGTGTATTCAATCAGAAAACTTCAGAATTCAACTTCCGCAAAGGCCCGATATTTTCAAATATCGTGCTCATTGATGAGGTAAACCGTTCACCTGCAAAAACGCAGGCAGCTTTACTCGAGGTCATGGAAGAGTTGAAAGTAACCATGGACGGCGAAACTTATGCCATGGGTTTTCCGTTTTTTGTGATCGCTACACAAAACCCGATCGAACAGGAAGGGACTTATAAGTTGCCGGAGGCACAACTCGACAGGTTCATGTTCAGGGTTAGGATCACATATCCGGGATTAGACGAGGAAAAAGCCATCCTCAAACGTTTCCAGGAAGACTTCAGCAACAGAGCGAAGGAAACTGTACAGGGTGTTGTTAGTGTGGATGACCTGCGCATGTTCAGGGAGGTGGTCGAAAAAGTGCTCATGAAGGAAGAACTCCTGAATTATGTTGCAGAGATCGTTTATAAAACACGCAATCATGGTGATCTGTTCCTGGGTGCCTCTCCGCGCGCCTCGCTCAATATCATGAAGGCCTCAAAAGCGATCGCTGCCATGCGCGGCAGAAACTTCGTTACACCGGATGATATCCAT